>NZ_JAPJDM010000020.1:0-114133 GCF_026242095.1 Streptomyces sp. NEAU-W12 | reverse complement strand
CGCCCGGGGCTCCCCGGGCCCCCCGGACGCGGGGGGGGGGGGGGGGCCCCCCCCCCCCGCCCCCACCACGGGCACTGCCGACGACGGCTCCACCGGTGACGGCGCCCTGGACGCGGGAACCTCCGACGCGGGTGCGTCCGGCGGGAGCGCGCGCCCCTTCCGGATCGTCGCCGTCACCTCCTGCCCCACCGGCATCGCCCATACGTACATGGCGGCGGAGTCGCTGGAGAACGCCGGCCGGGAGGCGGGCGTCGAGATCGCGGTCGAGCCGCAGGGCTCGGCGGGCTTCACCCGGCTCGACCCGGCCGTGATCGCGGCGGCGGACGGTGTGATCTTCGCCCACGACGTGCCCGTCCGGGAGAAGGAGCGCTTCGCGGGCAAGCCGACCGTCGACACCGGCGTCAAGGCGGGCATCAACCGCCCCGCCGAGCTGATCGACGAGGTCCGCGGCAAGGCCGCGCGCGGCGAGGCCACCGCGGCTGCCGCACCCGGCGACAACCCCGTGGACCGCGCAGGCGAACCCGGTGAGGGCTACGGCACCAAGCTGCGCAAGTGGCTCATGTCCGGTGTCAGTTACATGGTCCCGTTCGTCGCGGCGGGCGGTCTCCTCATCGCCCTCGGCTTCGCGATCGGCGGCTACGAGATCAACGAGGCGCCGTCGGTGATGGAACGCTTCGTGTGGACCCAGACCGACAGTTGGGGGGCCCTGCTCTTCCAGATCGGCGGCGTCGCCTTCGGGTTCCTCGTCCCGGTCCTGGCCGGTTACATCGCGTACGGCATGGCCGACCGGCCCGGACTCGTGCCCGGCTTCGTCGGCGGTTCGATCTCCCTCACCATCAACGCCGGTTTCCTCGGCGGCCTCGTGTCCGGTCTGATCGCCGGTGCGGTGGTACTGGCGATCCAGAGGGTGCGCATCCCGGTGGCGCTGCGCGGCATCATGCCGGTGGTGGTGATCCCGCTGATCTCCTCGGCGGTGGTCGGCTTCCTGATGTTCGTGGTGATCGGAAAGCCGATCGCCGAGGCACAGAAGGCCATGACGGACTGGCTGAACGGCCTCACCGGCACCAACGCCATCCTGCTCGGCACCCTGCTCGGCCTGATGATGTGCTTCGACCTCGGCGGCCCCGTCAACAAGGTCGCGTACACCTTCGCCACGGCCGGTATCGCGGTCGCGAGCCCCAGCGACTCCGCGATGAGGATCATGGCCGCGGTGATGGCGGCCGGCATGGTTCCGCCGCTGGCGATGGCCCTGGCCACCACGGTCCGCGGCAAGCTCTTCAACCGGACCGAGCGGGAGAACGGCAAGGCCGCCTGGGTCCTGGGAGCCTCCTTCATCTCCGAGGGTGCGATCCCGTTCGCGGCGGCCGACCCGCTGCGCGTGATCCCCGCCTCGATGGCGGGCGGCGCCGTCACCGGTGCCCTGTCAATGGCCTTCGGCGCCACCCTGCGCGCGCCGCACGGCGGCATCTTCGTGGTCCCGCTGATCGGCAACCCGCTGCTCTACCTGGTCGCCATCGCGGCGGGTGTCTGTGTCACGGCGGCCCTGGTGATCGTCCTGAAGGGACTGCGCAAGCCGGTTCCCGGAGCGGAGGGCGCGCCCGGCAGCGGGGGGCCGGCGGCCTCGGCGGCGGCATCGAAGCAGCCGGTCGCCGCGTGACACGGCAGCGGACAGCACGCAAGCGGGTAACGGCCACAGGCAGCGGAGGGATCGGCGAGGACACCGAAAAGCACCAATAGGTACATGTGAGACTTTCGCAGGTAAATGACTCAACTGCGATATAGATCACGTTCATCACGGTCCGGGATCGAAGTCCCGGACCGTGATGTGTACTGGGCGCATGCCTGAGCGCGACTCGATCTTGAGGGTGACGGGCGGCACCGTCCTCACCTTGGTGGCCGCGGCCTGCACGGTGGGCCTGGCCGGTGTCCTGCGGCGGGACCGCAGGCTGGTCCGGGGCAGTGGCGTCGGCCCCCGTTCGCATCGGAAGCCGCCTCGGGAACCGCGTCCGGAGTCGGAACCGGCGCGCGACGTTCCGGGGCCGCAGGAGGTGTGGGCGCTCCGGACGATTCCGCATCAGCGGCGGACGGGCCCGTCGGTGGAGCAGGTGCTGCTCACCCAGGCCGAACGCGAGGCGTTCGCCACCCTGGTCCGGCGCTTTACCGGTGGCCGGGAAGCAGGATGACGGCGGATCACGGATCACGGATCGCTGGGCACAGGGCACGGATCACGGGGCGCAGGTCACGGGTCGGACGGTCCGGTCCTGGTGGTCAGGGCACCTGCGCCGCGCGACGCTCCATCGCGTCACGGGCGGCGTCCTCGGTGATGTACACCTCGCACATGTGCCGTCCGTCGGGAGTGGCCGTGTGCTCCACCTCCCAGAGGGAGACCTCCGCACCGTCACGCAGCAGGAACGCGTGCTCGTACAGCGAGAAGGACAGTCCCGGGCGGCCGGGTTCGCCCACGGTGGACGGGCGACCGAAGGCCTGGGTGATCTGGTGGGCGGACGCAGTGGCCAGCAGGGCGGCCGTCCCGGGGCCCGGACGGTCCGTGTTCTCCGCCCGGCGCAGTAAGCGGCGCGCGTGGTCCGCCGAACCGTCGGGGAGGTAGACGGGCCGGGGCTCGGGGATCCGGGACAGCTGCACCAGCACCGGCAGTTCGAAGTCCGGTGTCTCCGGCGGCAGCGGCAGTCGGGCGGTGGCGAGGCCCAGCTCCTCCTCGTCCACGTACACCTCGTGCTGCGGCTCGCTGCCCGGGGCCGTGTTGTGGACCAGCTCCCAGAGTGTGAGCGCCGAGCCGTCGGCGAGCAGCCAGGTGTGCCGGTACGTCTCGCGGTGCAGGCCGGCGCTGTGGTGCGCGGAGTGCAGCGAACTGTTGTGGGCCAGCGCGCAGTCGAGCAGGTGTACTGCCTCGTCGGGCAGCTCGAAGGAGTTCAGGGCACGGCCGAGCAGTCGCGCGAGATGCTCCTCAGGAGACTCGGGCGAGTCGGCTGGTTCGTACGCTGCCGTCTCGTACGGAACGCTCAAGGCTTCTCCCGGCGTCGCTGCATGTCACCTTGTGGGTGCATACCGTAGCCCCTCGGTCGGACATCATGTCCGGGAACTGAGAAAACGTGCGGCATCACAACGAACGGACCGTGCGAGGAATTCCCGCCCGTTCCCGCCGGGCACCCATAATCCCTGTTCAGACGCCACTCCTGCCGCTCGCCGCGGGCCCGTCGGCCACCGGTCGCGCACTCCGCTCAGCGGACGGCTCCCTCCGCTCACCGGACACCTCCGCCGACCCGCCCGATCTACGCTTCCCCGTCCGGCGCGCCACACGCCTCCCTGCCCGGTTCGTCATACAACTTTTCGTACATCCATCCGAGCGGTCACCCGTACCGCCTTCCTTCACCTACCCGTACAACTCCTCGTACGACGGCCAGACTCCGCCCGGTCCGTCCACCGACCCGGCCGCGCGCAGGGCCCGTACGATCGCGCGGGTCACCAGGTCGGCGCCCGCCGCGAGGATCCCGTTCAGGGCGAGCGGGTTCGCGGCGTCGAGCGGGCGGGTGCCCGTGGCGAGGGCGAACACCGTGTCCCCGTCGTTGAGCAGGTGCACCGGCCGCACCGCCCGCGCGATGCCGTCGTGCGCGGTGCCGGCCAGCTTCTGCGCCTGCGCCTTGGACAGGTCCGCGTCGGTGGCGACCACCGCGAGCGTGGTGTTGAGCGGCTGCGGCCCGTTCTGCTCCGTGATGCCGGCGAGCCGCCGGACCGCCGCCGCGTGCACCTTTGCGTCCGGCTGGCGCACCCGGCCGCCCTGGAAGAACTCTCCGTACAGGGTCCCGGTTTCCGGGTCCAGCGCCGACCCCGCCGCATTGGCCACCACCAGCGCGGCCACCGTGATCCCCGAGTCCAGCACCGTGCTCGCGGTGCCGACCCCGCCCTTCACCGCTCCGACCACGGCCCCCGTACCGGCGCCCACGCACCCCTCCGGCACCCGCGCCCCCGGCGAGGTCGCCGCGGCCGACTCGACGGCCGCGCGCCCGGTGGACGCGTCCGGCCGGGCCCCGAAGTCCCCGCCCCGGCCCAGGTCGAAGACGCACGCGGCCGGCACCACCGGCACCACGTGCGCGGGATCCGGGCCGACCCGCACCCCGCGCCCCTGCTCCTCCAGCCAGGCCATCACCCCTGACGCCGCGTCCAGTCCGTAGGCACTGCCACCGGTCAGGACGATCGCCTCGACCCGCTGCACGAGGTTGCGGGGATCGAGCGCGTCGGTCTCCTTCGTACCGGGACCGCCGCCGCGCACGTCCACGGCGGCCACGGCCCCGCCCTCGGGTGCGAGCACCACCGTGGTGCCGGTGAGCAGGCCGCCGCCGGTACGGGTCGCGTGTCCCACCCGCACACCGGCCACATCGGTCAGAGCGTCAACAGTCATGGCGCCAGTCTCGCGCGGTCACCGTCGGACCGGGGAGCAGCGGCCTGCGAGCGCAGCCACCGGTGAGGAGCCGAGGGAGAGACCGCCGGCCGGGGAAGGTTTTACCGGGCCCGTATTCTGGGCGCATGAGCACTGCTCCCGATTCCGGGCCGCGCGAGCCGAAACCCGCGCTGGTCTTCGACGACCCGCTGGACCAGCCGTCCGCGGACGAGACCGACCGGGGGTGGGGCGACCGCCCGTCCGGTGACAGCGCGTCGGACCTGAAGCGCTTCCTCGAGGAGAAGCCGCCCCACCACATCTGACCCGGATGGCCCCACCACATCTGACCCCGGTGCCGGGCGGACCGGTGTCGGCTATCGCTCGCCGTACCCCGCGCCGTCGCCACGTACCGGGAACCCGTCGTGCTGCGGGCCGCGCTGCGCCACCAGTTCGTCGCGGATCTCCTTGAGCACCTCGAGCTCGGAGATCTCGACGATCTCCTGCGTGCCCTCCCTCGCCTTCCTGCGGGCCTCGACCCGGGCCAGGTACCGGGCCATGGGCATCACCATCAGGAAGTAGACGACCGCGGCCGTGATCACGAACTGGAGTGTCGCGCCGAGGACCGAACCCCACAGGATCCTGACGCCCGTCGCGGCATCGCCGGTGCCCGTGCAGGGGCCCTTCAGGCACGAGCTGTAGGTGTCCAGGTTCTGCGTGCCGAAAGCGCCGACCAGCGGGTTGATCATCCCCTTCACCACCGCGTTGACGATGTTGGTGAAGGCGGCGCCGATGACCACGGCCACGGCCAGGTCGACGACGTTCCCCCGCATCAGGAAGGCCTTGAAGCCCTGCCAGATGCTGGCCTCGTTCTTCTCGCTCACCCCGGGGCTTCCTTTCGTAGGCGTGATGCTGGGACTCAAACGCTCCGCAACCTACGTCAGCGCTCCGCCGGACAGAGCAGTCGGGTCCCTCGAGCGAGGTGCCCGGCACGGCTCCCGCGCCACCGGCCCGGAAGGACCGGCTCACCACAGGGTCACCGCCAGCCGCGAGGTGGCGCCCGCGCCGGCGAGGCCGGCCGCGACGGCGCGCGGAACCGACAGCACCACCAGGGCCCCGCCCGTGCCCGGGCCCATGCCCGTGTCCTCCAGTGGTTTCGGTACCTCGGTGACCCGCGCTCCACGGGCGACCACGCGGGCCCCACCGTCCGTCACCCGCTCCCCGGCGGCGATGACATCGACCCGGTCGCCCGGCCTCAGCAGCCGCACGGTGGCAGCGTCGGCGATCCGCACCGGCGCCGTGACCCGTGCTTCCGCGCGCCGCGCCCTTACGGCACGGTCTCCCGGGGAGGCCGGCCCGGCGTGGGCGCTCGAAGCGCCGTCGGGATGCCCGCGCGGCCGGTCCGCGTCCCGGGGGCCCGCCGCCACCAGCGCCACCGCCGTGACAGCGAGCCCGACCGCCGCCGCCCGCCTCCGGTGCCGGATCAGCCGAGCCGACCGAAGCGGCCCGCCACGCACCCGCACCGGCGCGAAGTGCGGTACCTCGCAACGCGGTGGGACACCGGCCCCGGGCGGGTGCGGAACAACGGCGGGGAGGGAGGGAGAGGGGGAGGGAGACGGAGGAACGGAGGGGAAGGACGGAGGGAACTGCACGGGACCACCACCTGCCACGAGGGAACGGCTTGCGGACCCCACGATGAGGCTTTCCGCCGTTCTCCGCCGGCGCCTGTGGACACACCACCGCCTGTGGAAAACTCCCTCACCCGAACGTGGGCCGCCGGTGCGAGCCCCGCACCGGCGGCCCTACGGCACCGCGAGCCCCCGTCGGCGGCCCTACGGCACCGCGAGCCCTCGTCGGCGGCCCTACGGCAGTGCGAAGCCCGGGTCCATCCCGCCCAGCGCCGAGGCGCACGGGCAGTCCCGTTCCTCCGTCGTCGGCAGCGCCGCCACCGTGTCGAAGAGCACGTTCCGCAGCCGGTCCACGTTGTCCGCGAACACCCGCAGCACCTCGTCGTGCGAGACGCCCTCGCCGGTCTCGGCGCCGGCGTCGAGGTCGGTGACCAGGGCCAGGGACGTGTAGCAGAGCTCCAGTTCACGGGCGAGCGCCGTCTCGGGGTGGCCGGTCATGCCCACCACCGACCAGCCCTGCGCCCGGTGCCACAACGACTCGGCGCGGGTGGAGAACCGCGGCCCCTCGACCACGACCAGCGTGCCGCCGTCCACCGGCTCCCAGTCCCGCCCGCGCGCCGACTTCAGGGCGACCGCCCGGCCGGCGGGGCAGTAGGGGTCGGCCAACGACACGTGGACGACGTTCGGGACAGTGCCGTCGGGTCGGGGCAGTCCGTCGAAGTAGGTGTTCACCCGGGACTTCGTACGGTCCACGAGCTGGTCCGGGACCAGCAGCGTCCCCGGCCCGTACTCGGGCCGCAGCCCGCCCACCGCGCACGGCCCGAGCACCTGGCGCGCGCCGACCGACCTGAGCGCCCACAGGTTGGCCCGGTAGTTGATCCGATGGGGCGGCAGATGGTGGCCGCGCCCGTGCCGGGGGAGGAAGGCGACCCGCCGGCCGGCCAGTTCACCGAGGAAGAGGGAGTCGCTGGGCGCCCCGTACGGGGTGTCCACATGGACCTCGGTCACGTCGTCGAGGAAGGAGTAGAAACCGGAACCGCCGATCACGCCGATCTCGGCGTTCGCCTTGTTCGCCATGCTCCGCACCCTAACCGGCCCCGGAACCGCCGAGGACCCCGTCGTCGGAAGACGACGGGGTCCTGTAAGGGAATCCGGCCTCAGGCGGCGCGCAGGGATCCGGCCTCAGGCGGCGGTGCTGCCGGCGGTGCTGCTCTTGGCGCTGCCGGATCCGGACGACGAGCCGGAGCCCGAGGTCGAACCCGAGCCCGAGGAGGACGAAGCGGAAGAGGACGAGGAAGACGCGGAGGACGAAGACGAGGACGAGCCCGTCGACGAACCGGCCGTCTTCGACCCCGGGGCGCTGCTCGACGAGGAGCCGCGGCTGTCGTTGCGGTAGAAGCCGGAGCCCTTGAAGACAATGCCGACCGCCGAGAACACCTTCTTCAGGCGACCCTGGCAGTTCGGGCACTCGGTAAGAGCGTCATCGGTGAACTTCTGCACCGCCTCGAGGCCCTCGCCGCACTCGGTGCACTGGTACTGATAGGTGGGCACTGTCTTCCTCCTGGCACTCTCACTCGTTGAGTGCTAACGATCGTCAATGGTAACCCGTGCCGCAAGTGATCGGCGTAACGCACGTCACCCCGCCACGGCGGCGGCCGGAACGCGACCGTCGTGAGGACGGGCCCGTGCGCGGGCCCCGCCCGTGCCCCGAGCGGACTCCGGACGCGTCCTCGGGGCGTGCCCTCCCAGGCGGGAGGCGCGTCCGTGGGCCCGCCGGTGCACGCGTGCGGGCGGCGGCGGGCCCGACGGGGGGCTGCCCGGAGCCCTGCGGGACGGCCCGCCGATGCGTCACATCTCACTGATCCCGACGGGGCCGTGCCGGACCGCGCCGCGCGTGACCTCGCGGGTCGTCCGGGGCGGCACCAGCCGTGACCGCAGGGCCAGCAGCGTCACCAGGGCGAGCACCGTGCCGCCCATGGGCACCAGGAAACCGGCGCCGGCCCAGAGGTGGTCCTCCAGCTGTCCGGAGACCGTGACGGCGGTCGCCTGGCCGAGGGCCACCGCGCCGGTCAGCCAGGTGAAGGCCTCGGTGCGGGCACCGGCCGGGACCAGGTCGTCGACCAGCGTGTATCCGGTGATCAGGGCGGGCGCGATGCACATGCCGACCAGGAGGCCGAGACCGGCGAGGAGCAGTGCCGAGTGGGCGGTCCACAGGGCGGAGGCGGTCACCGCGAGCGCCGCGTACCCGATGACCAGGCGCCGCTGGGGAGCGGCCTTCCAGGCGACGGCGCCGCAGGCGATGCCGGAGAGCATGTTTCCCGCGGCGAAGACGCCGTACAGGATGCCGTTCAGCCCGGGTTCGCCGATCGACTCGGTGTACGCGGCCAGCGACACCTGCATGCCGCCGAAGACGGATCCGATGCCCAGGAAGACGACGATCAGGACGCGCACCCCGGGGGCGCGCAGCGCGGAAGCGTGCTGCACGCGCGCGTGCCCGCGGGCGGCGACCTCGGGCTGCGTGCCCCTCTGCGCGGCGAACAGCAGCCCGCCGACCAGGGTCAGCGCGGCCTCGGCCACCAGGCCCGCCGCCGGGTCCACGACCGTGCACAGGGCGGTGGCCAGCAGCGGTCCGACGACGAAGGTCAGCTCGTCGGTGACGGACTCGAAGGCCGCCGCCGTGGTCATCAGCGGTGAGTTCTTGAGCTTCACGCCCCAGCGGGCGCGCACCATGGGCCCGACCTGGGGCACCGAGGCGCCGGTGGGCACGGCGGCGGCGAACAGCGCCCACAGCGGGGCGCCGTTCAGTGCCAGCGTGGTCAGGGTCAGTCCGGACAGGGCGTGCAGCAGGACACCGGGGACGAGGACGGCGCGCTGTCCGTGGCGGTCGGCGAGCCGGCCGCTGTAGGGCGCGAACACGGCCATGGCGACGCCGGTGACCGCCGCGACGGCGCCGGCCGTGCCGTACGAACCGGTGGTGTGCTGCACCAGCAGCACGATGGAGAGGGTGAGCATGGCGAACGGCTGACGTGCCGCGAAGCCGGGGAGCAGGAACGTCCAGGCGCCGCGGGTGCGCAGCAGTCGGCCGTATCCCGGACGGGAGGTGGCCGCAGGGTCCTTCGACGTGGTGACCGTGGATGCCACGGCCCGTGCCTTTCTGCCGCCTGGTGGCGTGGGGGCCCCTGGTGTCGGGCACGCCGAGAGCTGTCCTCTTGCGCTGACTGCGGTAGATGCCGGTGCCACAGCTCAGGGCGTGCCGGCCGCCATACGGTCGCGCCAGCTCTGCGTCAGGCAGAGTTGGTTCGATCTGGTATCGCTTGCAGGATACAGACGGTTCCAGGCATACGCAGGCGCCAGGCGCTTGTGATCCCGTGAAAATGGTCACGGGGGACCTGTGGCCCTGCGAATGACGGGGCGTGTGACGGGTCGCGCCCGATCCGCGCGAACGGCGTCGGAGGTGACCTTCCGGCCCCCGCCTTCGCCCGCCCGGTCACCCCCGGGCCCCGCCCCCGCCCACCCCCAGCCAGCCGGCCAGTTTGCCGCCGCGGCCCACCGCGCGGAGGCGGCGTTCGGCGGCGTCCCGGACCGGGTCGGTGGCGACGACGAGCAGTTCGTCCCCGCGCCGCAGTATCGTCGTCGGCCCCGGAACGAACGAGGCGCTCCCGCGCACCACGAGCGTGACGGCCGCCCCCTTCGGCAGCCGCAGCTCGCCGACCTCCACGCCGTGCATCCTCGACCCCTCCGGGATGCCGACCGACAGCAGGTGTCCGCGCAGCCGCTCCAGGGGAGCCGACTCGATGCCCAGGTCGGCGGCCTCCGCGCCCTCGCCGAGCCGCAGTGCGCGGGCCAGCCACGGCAGTGTCGGTCCCTGGACGAGGGTGTAGACGACGACCAGGATGAAGACGATGTTGAAGATCGGCCGGCTGCCGGGAACGCCCTGGACCATCGGAATCGTCGCCAGGACGATGGGCACGGCGCCGCGCAGCCCCGCCCAGGACATCAGCGCCTGCTCCTGCCAGGGCACCCGGAACGGCACCAGGCACAGCACGACGCTCAGCGGGCGGGCCACCACGGTCAGCACCAGCCCGATGATCAGCGCGGGCACGATGTCGTCGCCCAGCTCGTGCGGGGAGACCAGCAGACCGAGCAGGACGAACATGCCGATCTGGGCGAGCCAGCCGAGCCCTTCGGCGAACCCGCGCGTGGCGGGCCAGTGCGGCAGCCTGGCGTTGCCCAGCACCATCGAGGCGAGGTAGACGGCGAGGAAGCCGCTGCCGTGGGCCATGGCGCCCGCCGCGTAGGCGGTGACGGCGATGGCCATGACGGCGATCGGGTAGAGACCGGAGGCGGGCAGCGCCACGTGTTTGAGCCCCAGGGAGCCCAGCCGGCCCACCGCGAGTCCGATGACGGCGCCGATGACCAGCTCCAGGGCGATCTCGCCGAGCAGGACGTACCAGTGCTCGACCGGGCCGGCCGTGGAGAAGGCGAGCACCAGGATGACCACGGGGGCGTCGTTGAAGCCGGACTCGGCCTCCAGCGTGCCCGTCACCCGTGCGGGGAGCGGGATGCGCCGCAGCACGGAGAAGACGGCCGCCGCGTCGGTCGAGGACACCACCGCGCCGATGATCAGCGCCTGCCGCCACTCCAGCCCGATCAGGAAGTGCGCGGCCGACGCGGTGACGCCGACGCTCGCCGCGACGCCGACGGTCGCGAGGACGGCGGAAGCGGGCAGGGCGGGTCTGATCTCCGTCCACTTGGTGCCCAGACCGCCCTCGGCCAGGATCACGACCAGGGCCGCGTATCCGAGGACCTGAGTCAGCTCGGCGTTGTCGAAGTGGATGCCGCCGATGCCGTCCTGTCCCATGGCGATGCCGATGCCCAGGTACACGAGCAGGCTGGGGAGCCCGCTGCGCGAGGAGACGCGGACCGCCACGACGGCGACGAGCAGGACCAGCGAGCAGACGAGCAGGAGCTGGTTGAGGTGGTGGACAGTCGTGGCCGTTCCCTTCCCTGGCACCCGCGCGGTGCGCCGGGCTCCTCTCCGGGGCCCGGGTGGCCGGCGCGTTCACGGCGAACCGATTCGTTACTTTACCTAACTCTTGACGCTTTCTTGACGCGCATCCCTGGCATCATCGAACGTCCGTCCGGGGTGGTACCCGACTCCGCGTCAAGTGGCGCGGGGCCCTGCGCCTATCGTTGCTCCAGCGCTCAGTTAAAAGCACAGCCCGCCCTGCCGCTCGCGTAAGGACAGCAAGGACAGCGATGCCCCCCAATACCACCGCCTCCACGGGTCAGCAGCCCGGCAAGTCCGGCAGGAAAAAGGGGCGCAAAGCCCGTCTGATCGTGTTCGTCCTGGTGCTGGCACTGATCGGCGGTGCCGTCTACGGGGCCTACTGGTCGGTCAGCACCGTGCGTGCCTCCTTCCCGCAGACCAAGGGCTCGATCACCCTCAAGGGCCTGTCGGGCACCGTCGACGTGAAGCGCGACGACCACGGGATCCCGCAGATCTACGCCTCCTCCGACGAGGACCTGTTCATGGCGCAGGGCTACGTCCAGGCGCAGGACCGGTTCTACGAGATGGACGTCCGCCGGCACATGACCTCCGGGCGCCTGTCGGAGATGTTCGGCGAGAGCCAGGTCGAGACCGACGAGTTCCTGCGCACCCTGGGCTGGGACCGGATCGCGCAGGAGGAGTACGAGAAGACGCTCTCCCCGGCGACGAAGAAGTACCTCGACGCCTACGCCAAGGGCGTCAACGCCTACCTGAAGGGCAAGGACGGCGCCGCCATCTCCCTGGAGTACGCGGCCCTGGGCTTCACCAACGACTACAAGCCCGGCGCCTGGACCCCGGTGGACTCCCTGGCCTGGCTGAAGGCGATGGCCTGGGACCTGCGCGGCAACATGCAGGACGAGATCGACCGCGCCCTGATGACCAGCCGCCTCGGCCCGGAGCAGATCGCCGACCTGTACCCGGCCTACCCGTACAGCCGGCACAAGCCGGTGGTGCAGGAGGGCCAGTACAACGAGCTCACCGGCACCTACGAGTCGGACGGCGGCGGGAGCGGCACGGGCGACGGCACGGGGACCGGCACCGGAGACGGCACCGGCACCGACCCGGGCGCCGGCGCCGGCACCGGCACGACGGACCCCGGCACCGGTGTGGAGGGGGCGGCCGGGGCGGGCGGCACCGCCGGCACCGAGAGCAGCCTGGAGAGCCAGCTGACGGGCCTCCAGCAGGTCCTGCAGGACCTGCCGACCGCCGTCGGCGTCAACGGCGACGGCATCGGCTCCAACTCCTGGGTCGTCTCCGGGAAGCACACCATCACCGGTGAGCCGCTGCTGGCCAACGACCCGCACCTGTCGCCCGCACTGCCGTCCGTCTGGTACCAGATGGGCCTGCACTGCCGCAGTGTCTCCGCCGAGTGCCAGTACGACGTCTCCGGCTACACCTTCGCGGGCCTGCCCGGCGTCATCATCGGCCACAACCAGGACATCGCCTGGGGCCTGACCAACTCCGGGGTCGACGTCACCGACCTCTACCTGGAGAAGGTCACCGGCGAGGGCTACCAGTACGACGGCAAGGTGGTGCCCTTCAAGACCCGCGAGGAGACCATCGAGGTCGCCGGTGGCGACGCGCAGAAGATCGTCGTCCGGGAGACCAACAACGGTCCGCTGCTCTCCGACCGGTCCAAGGACCTGGTGCGGACCGGCAAGAAGGCGACCGTCGACTCCGCCGCACCCGACCGGGGCGACGGCTACGGCGTCTCCCTGCGCTGGACCGCGCTGGACGCCGGCCGCACCATGGACTCCGTCTTCGCGATCAACCGCGCGAAGGACTGGGACGGCTTCCGCGAGGCGGCCGCCCTGTTCGAGGTGCCCTCGCAGAACCTCGTCTACGCGGACACCGAGGGCCACATCGGCTACACCCTGCCCGGCAGGATCCCCACCCGCGCAGAGGACCACGACGGCTCCGTCCCCGCCCCCGGCTGGAACCCCGACTACGCATGGACCGGCTGGATAGAGCAGGACGAACTGCCCTACGAGTTCGACCCCGACCGCGGCTACATCGTCACCGCCAACCAGGCCGTCGTCGACCCGGACACGTACCCGTACACCCTGACCACCGACTGGGGCTACGGCGCCCGCAGCCAGCGGGTCAACGATCTGATCCAGTCGAAGATCAAGGACGGGGGCAAGATCTCCACCGACGACATGCGGCAGATGCAGCTCGACAACAGCAGCGGCATAGCCAAGCTGCTGGTGCCCGAACTGCTCAAGATCGACGTCGACGACCCGGACGTGCGCGAGGCGCAGAAGCTGCTGGAGGGCTGGGACTACACCCAGAACGCGGACTCGGCGGCGGCGGCCTACTTCAACTCCGTCTGGCGCAACGTCCTCAAGCTCGCCTTCGGCCACAAGCTGCCCAAGGAACTGCGGGTCAAGGGCCAGTGCCTGTGGGTCGACCCGGTCAACCCGACCGGGCCCGCCGAGGAACGCGTCAAGGTCCGCGAGTGCGGCCTGCGCGAGGCGGACCAGGCCCAGCCCGACGGCGGCGACCGCTGGTTCGAGGTGGTCCGCACGCTGATGGAGGACGAGGACGGCGACTGGTGGAGGACCCCGAAGTCGGGCACCCGCCCCGGCGCGGAGAACCGCGACGAGCTGTTCAGGCGCGCTCTGATCGACGCGCGGTGGGAACTCACCGCCGAGCTCGGCAAGGACATCGACACCTGGAGCTGGGGCAGGCTGCACCGCCTGTTCCTGAAGAACCAGACCCTGGGTACCTCCGGGCCCGACTTCGTGCGGTACGCCCTCAACCGGGGCCCCTGGAAGCTCGGCGGCGGCGAGGCCACGGTCAACGCCACCGGCTGGAACGCCGCCGGCGGCTACGGGGTGGTGTGGGTGCCGTCGATGCGGATGGTGGTCAACCTCGGCGACCTCGACAAGTCGCGGTGGATCAACCTCACCGGCGCCTCCGGACACGCCTACAGCGCCCACTACGTCGACCAGACGGACAAGTGGGCCGAGGGCGAACTGCTCGAGTGGTCCTTCTCGGAGAAGGCGGTCGGGAAGAACACCGAGAACACCCTGCTGCTCAAGCCGTGAGCAGCGGCCTTCGCTGACACGGAAAGCGGCCTCCACGCGTGCGTGGAGGCCGCTTTCCGTGTACCGGCTCAGCCGAACCGCCGTACCCCCGAAGGCGTCACCACCGCGTGCACCGGGCGGTCGTGCGGCTCCTCGGGAACCCGCTCGACGACCTCCGTGCCGTACAGCAGCACCACCAGCGCCGGGTGTGCGCCCGCGCGTTCCAGCCGGGCCAGCACCCGGTCGTAGGAGCCTCCGCCGCGTCCCAGCCGCATCCCGCGCCCGTCGACGGCCAGGCCCGGCAGCAGCACCACGTCCGCCCCGGTCACGGCGTCCGGACCGAGGCGCTCCCCGGACGGTTCGAGCAGCGTCAACCGCCCGCCGCCGTGCCGCACGCGCGCGAGTGACCCCCCGCCGGTGTACGCGCCCCAGTCCAGGTCGTTGTCGGGGAGCAGGGCCGGCAGCAGCACGCGTACGCCCCGCGCGCGCAGGGCGTCGAGGAGCGCGGGCGTGCCGGGTTCACTCCCGACGGAGACGTACGCCGCCACCGTGCGCGCGTGCGCCAGTTCGGGCAGTCCGAGCGCCCGGTCGGCCAACGCGGTCGCGGACTCCCTTACGTCATCCGCCGTCAACCTCCCCCTCGCCAGGAGGACTTCCCGTCGCAAGGCCCGCTTGGCATGATCGTTCACGCGTTCGTTCCGTCTCAACTCTGTCCCCGTACCGTTCCAATATGCTCATATGAGCTTTAAATGTGCGGAGCCCCAGATTCCCTGCGAAGGCAGCGGATATGGTGGCGGGCATGATTCAGTCGCACCCTCGGATCACCAAGGCTGTCATCCCCGCAGCGGGCCTCGGTACCCGGTTCCTGCCGGCCACCAAGGCCACTCCCAAGGAGATGCTGCCGGTCGTCGACAAGCCGGCGATCCAGTACGTGGTCGAAGAGGCCGCCGCCGCGGGCCTCGACGACGTCCTCATGGTGACGGGCCGCAACAAGCGCCCCCTGGAGGACCATTTCGACCGCAACTACGAACTGGAGTCCGCCCTCAACAGGAAGGGTGACGCCGCCCGCCTCGCCAAGGTCCAGGAATCCAGTGACCTCGCGACGATGCACTACGTCCGCCAGGGCGACCCCAAGGGCCTCGGCCACGCCGTCCTGTGCGCCGCCCCGCACGTCGGCGACGAACCCTTCGCCGTCCTCCTGGGTGACGACCTGATCGACCCGCGCGACCTCCTGCTCCAGCGCATGATCGAGGTCCAGGAGCAGCACGGCGGCAGCGTCGTCGCGCTCATGGAGGTCGCCCCGGAGCAGATCCACCTCTACGGCTCCGCCGCCGTCGAGACCACCGCCGACTCCGACGTGGTCCGGGTCAGCGGCCTGGTCGAGAAGCCCGACCCGGCCGACGCGCCCTCCAACTACGCCATCATCGGCCGCTACGTCCTCGACCCGCACGTCTTCGGCATACTCCGGAAGACCGAGCCGGGCCGCGGCGGCGAGATCCAGCTGACCGACGCCCTCCAGCAGCTCGCGGACGACGAGAACGTCGGCGGCCCGGTGCACGGCGTGGTCTTCAAGGGCCGCCGTTATGACACCGGCGACCGGGGCGACTACCTGCGTGCCATCGTGCGACTCGCGTGCGAACGTGAGGACCTGGGACCGGACTTCCGGACCTGGCTCCGCCGTTACGTCACCGAGGAGATGCAGCAGCCTTGAGCACCGCCGCGCCCCGCACCGCAGGACCGGACCGCCTCTGGTCGGTGGACGAGCACCTGGACGACATCCTCGCCACCGTCCGCCCCCTGGAACCCATCGAGCTGAACCTCCTCGACGCCCAGGGCTGCGTCCTGGTCGACGACGTCACGGTGCCGGTGTCCCTGCCGCCGTTCGACAACAGCTCCATGGACGGGTACGCGGTGCGGGTCGCGGATGTCGCGGGCGCGAGCGAGCAGTACCCGGCGGCCCTCGAGGTCCTCGGCGACGTCGCGGCGGGCCAGGCCGACCTGCTCCGGGTCGGCCCCGGCCAGGCCGTGCGCATCATGACCGGCGCCCCGCTCCCGCCCGGTGCCGAGACCGTCGTCCCCGTCGAGTGGACCGACGGCGGGCTCGGCGAGGGCCCGGTCGCCGCGATGCGGGCCCGCGGCCCGGCCCCCGAGGGGGCCACCGGGCAGGTGCTCGTGTACCGCTCGGCCGGGGCCCGCGCGCACGTGCGCGCCAAGGGCAGCGACGTACGGGCCGGAGACCGCGCACTGGAGGCCGGCACGGTCCTCGGCCCGCCGCAGATCTCCCTCCTGGCCGCGATCGGCCGCGGCACGGTGCGCGTGCGCCCGCGCCCGCGCGTGGTGGTGATGTCCACCGGCAGCGAACTCGTCCAGCCCGAGGGGGAGCTGGGTGCCGGCCAGATCTACGACTCCAACAGCTTCTCCCTCACCGCCTGCGCCCGCGACGCCGGCGCCATCGCCTACCGCGTGGGTGCCGTCGCCGACGACGCCGACACCCTGCGGGACACCATCGAGGACCAGCTGGTGCGCGCCGACCTGATGGTCACCACCGGCGGTGTGAGCGTCGGGGCGTACGACGTCGTCAGGGAGGCGCTGTCGTCCGTCGGGGACGAGGACGAGCCGGGCAGCGGCATCGACTTCCGCAAGCTCGCCATGCAACCCGGCAAGCCCCAGGGCTTCGGCTCCATCGGCCCCGACCACACCCCGCTGCTGGCCCTCCCCGGCAACCCGGTCTCCTCGTACGTCTCCTTCGAGCTGTTCGCCCGCCCCGCCATCCGCACCCTGATGGGCCTCACCGACGTCCACCGGCCGAGAACGCGCGCCACCCTCACCGCGGACGCGGCGCTGAGGTCCCCGAAGGGCCGCCGCCAGTTCCTGCGCGGCCGGTACGCCGACGGAGAGGTCACCCCGGTCGGCGGCGCCGGATCCCACCTGGTGGCCGCCCTCGCCCGGGCGAACGCGCTGATCGTCGTGGGCGAGGAGACCGAGTCCGTCGTCTCCGGCGCCGACGTCGAGGTGATCCTGCTCGGCTGACCCGCACGGGTTGGCGGTACCGTGTCGCGCACAGCAGGCCCGTGCGCCGCACCGCGGCGGGCCCGGACCGGGAGCGCCACACTCATGACCGTGCCTTCCCGGGGGGACACCCCCGGACCCCCTGACCAGCGCCGCCTGACCGACCCGAGTCGCCCGACCGACCAGGGCCGCCCGACCGACCAGGGTCGTCTGACGCACATCGACGAGGCGGGCGCCGCCCGCATGGTCGACGTCTCCGGCAAGGACGTGACCGCGCGCACCGCCCGCGCCACCGGCCGGGTCCTGGTCTCCCCCCGCGTGATCGAACTGCTGCGCGGCGAGGGGGTACCCAAGGGAGACGCCCTGGCCACCGCGCGGATCGCGGGCATCATGGGAGCCAAACGCACCCCCGATCTGATCCCGCTGTGCCACCCCTTGGCGGTGTCCGGTGTGAAACTGGACCTGTCGGTCGCGGACGACGCCGTGGAGATCACGGCCACCGTGAGGACGACGGACCGCACGGGCGTCGAGATGGAGGCGCTCACCGCGGTCTCGGTCGCCGCGCTCACCGTGGTCGACATGGTCAAGGCGGTCGACAAGAAGGCGGTCATCACGGACGTACGGGTGGAGGAGAAGACGGGCGGCACGTCGGGCGACTGGAGCAGGACATGACAGGCGACGCATCCATCGGCGACGCGTCCCCCACCGTCGCGTCCGCCGGCGGCGCACTGCTCGCGCCGTACAGCGCGCTGGTGGTCACCGCCTCCAACCGGGCCGCCGCCGGCGTCTACGAGGACACGGGCGGCCCGTTGGTCGCCGAGGGCCTGAGGCGCTTCGGCTTCGCCGTCGACGGCCCCCAGGTGGTCCCGGACGGCGACCCGGTCCAGGCCACGCTGCGCGCCGGCACCGAGGCCGGGTACGACGTCATCGTGACCACCGGCGGCACCGGCATCTCGCCCACCGACCGCACCCCCGAGGCGACCCGCGCGGTGATCGGCCACGAGGTGCCCGGCATCGCGGAGGCCATCCGGGCCCACGGCCGGGACAAGGTGCCGACGGCCGCCCTCTCCCGGGGCATCGCGGGGGTCACGGAGAACGGAACCCTGATCGTCAACCTGCCGGGGTCCCGCGGCGGGGTGAAGGACGGCCTCGCCGTCCTGGAGCCGCTGCTGAAGCACGCGGTGGACCAGCTGCGCGGCGGTGACCATCCCGGGCCGGGGGCCAGTGGCGGGGGTGCGAGCTGAACGGCCCGGCCTGGCCCGTGGAGCTGGTCGCCGGCGACGTCGTCCTGAGGCCCATAAAGATGCGCGACCAGCGGGCCTGGCGCGAGGTCAACCGCCGCAACCGTGACTGGCTGCGGCCCTGGGAGGCGACCATCCCGCCGCCCACCCCCGCCGGCCCGGTCGTGCACCGGCCGACCTACCGCCAGATGGTCCGTCATCTGCGGGCCGAGGCGCACGCGGGCCGGATGCTGCCGTTCGTCATCGAGTACCAGGGGCTTCTGGTCGGCCAGTTGACGGTCGCCGGGATCACCTGGGGCTCGATGTGCTCGGGCCACGTCGGCTACTGGGTGGACGAGGCGGTGGCCGGCCGCGGAGTCATGCCGACGGCCGTGGCGATGGCCGTGGACCACTGCTTCCGTACGGTCGGGCTGCACCGCGTCGAGGTGTGCATCCGCCCCGAGAACGGGCCCAGCCGGCGGGTCGTGGAGAAACTCGGATTCCGTGAGGAAGGGCTGCGCCCGCGTTATCTGCACATCGACGGGGACTGGCGCGACCACCTCGTCTTCGCGCTCACCGCGGAAGAAGTGCCCGAGGGGTTGCTCGGCCGCTGGCAAAGGACACGATCCCGGCGTGAACAGGCGGAGGGGCAAGGCCGGCCGGAGCGGTCGGGGCGGCCCGAGGGCGGATGGCGTCATCCCGGAATACCGCACGGCCCTGGTAATTGAATAAACGTTCGAATTTAGCCGTCCGGTGACCGCTCGAAGCCAGTGGGGGCAGGGGATTTCGCGTTTCGGACGGTCTGCTGATCGCATCGATCCAAAAAAGTTCGAGATATCAGCCGGAAGGTGCGACACACCGGCTCAATTGGCGGATGGCCCCACCTAAACCCCTCTACCGTGTGAGGCGTGAGCAGCAGCGGCCTCATCTACGCAGTCATTGTCGGGGCCTGGGCCGCCTACTTGGTGCCGATGTGGCTCCGTAGGCAGGACGAGCTGAACGAAGCCCGTCCGACGGAACGCTTCAGCACGGCCATCCGTCTGTTGTCCGGACGGGCGGGCATGGAGCGCCGGTACGCCAAGGACCTGCGGGCGCGCTCCACCGACGAGGAGGAGCAGGGCGTCCACGACCCGGACGCGGTCACCGATTCGGTGGACGTCCGGGCCTTCGCCGTGTCCCGGACCCGCCCGCAGGCGCAGGCACCCGTACGGGAGCAGCAGCCCGCGCAGCGGCCGGACCACCGCGGCCCCGAACCCGAGCCCGGCTCCGAAGCCCGTCCCGCACACGGGCGCGTCCCGTCCGCCCGCCGCGAACGGGGCACCCGAAGGGTGCGACCCGCCGGACCGGACCGGGCCTCTGCCCAGCAGTCCGCGGCAGCGCAGGCCGCCGCGGCACGTGCCCGGCGCTCGAAGGTGCTCGCACGCCGCCGGCGCACCACCACCCTGCTCTTCCTCGCCTTCACACTCGGCGCGGTCGTCGCGGCGGTCGGTGGACTCGCGTTCCTGTGGGCGCCCGGAGTGCCGGCCGTGCTGCTGAGCGTCTACATCGCGTACCTGCGTTCCCAGGAGCGCCGCCGGTTCGCGTACCAGATGGACCGCCGCCAGGCCGAGGTCGCGGCGCAGCGGCTGCGTGAGCGTGAACGCCGGCCGCGCCGCCGCCCGCCTGTCGCCGACACGGACACCGACGAACCGGAGGGTCCGGAGCAGGGCTTCGAGGCGGACGTGAACCCCGCCACCGACCCCGGCCTCTCCGCCCTGGCCGCCGACCGGCGGGCCCTTGTGGAGCAGACCGACCACGCCGAGTGGATCGACCAGCAGCGCGAGCGCCGGCGGCGCCCCGGCCAGGGCGGCGACAGCTGGGACCCGGTCCCGGTTCCGCTGCCCACCTACGTGACCGCCCCGGTCGCCCCGCGCGCCACCAGCGGCGTGGACCTCGGCGCCCCGGACACCTGGAGCTCGGCCCGCTCGAGCTCCATGGCCCCGGGCCCGGAGGAGACCGCCGCGTCCGACGGCGCGGACCCGGAGGGTGCCGGGACCGGCGAGGACGGCCACCCGGACGAGCCCGGCCGCACCGACGCCCTCCCCCAGGCCCGGAGGGGCCCGCGCGGGGGGACCCCCGCGGCGGCCCCGGCCCACCGGGCCCGCGAACGCGGCCGCACCCCGCTGTTCGACCAGTACGAGGACGGCGACCGCCCCCGCGCCGCCAACGAATGACCTTCCGAAACCGCAGGTGACCCCCCACCGGCAACGGATTTCCGAGCACCCCGATCGGGGTGCTAAGGTTTCTCTCGTTGCAAGGGCCTGTGGCGCAGTCTGGTAGCGCACCTCGTTCGCATCGAGGGGGTCTGGGGTTCAAATCCCCACAGGTCCACCGCAGCTGAAAGTCCCCGCCGGGAAACCGGCGGGGACTTCTTCGTGTTGCGCACCACAAGAGGCCGGCGCCGGCCGTCACCTCATCTCGACGTCGGCCCGTGGCCCGTGGACGCCCTGTACCGGCGAAGGCGATCCAGCACGTGTTCTCCGGGTTGCGTCCAGGACGTACCGGACGAGCCGGAGACGTCGCCCGCGCCGGACGGCCGCACGATCCACATCGTGGACCGGGTGAGCGAAGGGGTGCGTCGGAAAGGCTTGTTCCTCAAGGAGCTGAAGGCCGAGGGCGCGGTGGCGGACGAGCCGGTGGGGTGGGTGCGACGCGGGAGGCGGGTCGGCCGGCCCGTCGCGGCGCAATGGGCCGGCCTCCTGCACCCGCAAGCTCGAGGGAGGCGGTGTCCCGGCTTCGCCGACCGCCGGCGGTGCCCCTTGGCCACCCACCGTTCCTCCGGCAGCGCACACCCGGAGCCGCCGAAGGGTGGTCCCGACCGCACCCTTCGGTTCGTGCACGTCAACGACTCGAAGCGGCGTCGGGGACCCGCCACAGGGTCAGGGAGACGGAGCCCGGTCGGTGACCGGCGGGTCCGGTCCCTACAGCGGCTTCGCGTAGCAGCGGCTCGACTCGTGGAAACGGTAGTAGCCGAACTTCTCGCAGGGCTCGTAGCCGCTGGAGGTGTACAGGGCGATGGCCTCCGGCTGCTTCGTGCCGGTCTCCAGGACCATGCGCAGGCGGCCGGCCGCGCGGGCGTCCTCCTCCAGGGCGGCCAGGATGCGGCGGGCCAGGCCCCGGCCGCGCATCTGCTCGCTCACGTACATCCGCTTCAGCTCGGCGTCCCCGTCGCGGTTGCCCTCGCCGTTGGCGTTCTGGACGCGCCAGCCGCCGGAGGCGACGGGGGTGTCGTTCTCGTCGTAGGCGATCAGGTAGACACCGTTCGGCGGCCGGAAGTGCGCCGGGTCCATGGGGGTGGCGTCGCCGCCGTCGCCGTAACGGACGTGGTACTCGGCCTGGACCTCGTCGTTCAGCTTGACGGCGTCGGGGTGGTCGTAGGGGACGGGGCGGATGGTCATGGTGGGCACGGTAGGGCAGTCCAAGGTGGGGTGGGGATTGTTTTTCGGGCTGTTCGAAGTGGTCAGGGGCCCGTTCGGGCTGATTGCGGGGACACTCCAGTGTGCCGGTATCGTGCCCTGATGTTCACTGTGACCTCCGTCAACGTGTCCGGGGAGGGGCCGACAGTGAGAGCTGGGAGTGTGTTTTGTTCACTGTGACCTCCGTCAACGTCAACGGACTGCGTGCCGCCGCGAAGAAGGGCTTCGTGGAGTGGCTGGCCGGGACCTCCGCCGACGCGGTGTGCCTGCAGGAGGTGCGCGCGGAGCCGCAGCAACTGCCCGGGCACGTCCGGGAGCCCGAGGGGTGGCATGTGGTGCACGCGCCCGCCGCCGCGAAGGGGCGCGCCGGGGTTTCGCTGTATACGCGGCGTGCGCCCGATCGCGTCCAGGTCGGGTTCGGGTCGGCCGAGTTCGACGGCAGCGGGCGGTACGTGGAGGCGGACCTCCCCGGGGTCACCGTCGCGTCCCTGTACCTGCCCTCCGGCGAGGTCGGTACCGAGCGGCAGGACGAGAAGATCCGCTTCATGGGGGAGTTCCTCGCCTACCTGAAGGGCCTGCGGGAGCGGGCCGCCGCCGACGGCCGTGAGGTCGTGGTGTGCGGGGACTGGAACATCGCGCACCAGCAGGCCGACCTGAAGAACTGGCGCGGCAACACCAAGAACTCCGGGTTCCTGCCGGAGGAGCGGGAGTGGCTGGGGCGGGTCCTCGACCCGGCCGACGGCGGGTACGTGGACGTCGTACGGGCGCTGCATCCGGAGACCGAGGGGCCCTACTCGTGGTGGTCGTACCGGGGGCGGGCTTTTGACAACGACGCAGGTTGGCGCATTGACCTCATCGTCGGTTCGCCCGGTCTCGCAGAGCGCGCGGTGAAGGCGTACGTGGAGCGGGCGACCAGCCATGCCGAGCGGTGGAGCGACCACGCCCCCGTAACGGCTGTGTTCGACGTGTAGGGAGTCGAGCGGGCGGGCACCCATGCCGAGCGGTGGTCGGACCACGCTCCGGTGACCGTGGTCCACGACCGCTGACAGCCGTCAGTCCCGTGTGCGCAGCCGGCGGTCCATCGCCAGGGAGAGCTCGGCGTCGACCACGCTGCGGGCCAGGGGGCGCAGGCGCCGCACGGCCTCCTCGGGGGCGTGGCGCAGGATCAGCCCGGCGAAGAGGTCGGCCACGGCCTCGGTGTGGGCGCGGACCTCGCGGCCCGCGCGCAGCACCTCCGCGAGCGGGATGCCCTCGCGGACCAGGGCGGACGAGACGTCCAGCAGGCGGCGGCTGATGTGGACGATCTCCTCGCCGTCCGTGCCGAGGTAGCCGAGGTCCATCGCGGCGGCCAGGTTCTCCGGGGTGACGTCGCCCGCGAAGTAGTCGGCGAGCTCCTCGGGGGTGAGGCGGACCGGCGTTTCCTCGGTGGGGGTGTCCACGCCGAGGAGTTCACCGACGTCGCGGCCGTGGTCGAAGGCCTCGGCGAGTTCCGCTATGCCGTTCAGGGTGTGGCCGCGTTCCAGCAGCGCCGTGATCGTGCGCAGCCGGGCCAGGTGCTGGTCGTCGTACCAGGCTATGCGGCCCTCGCGGCGGGGCGGCGGTATCAGCTTGCGTTCGCGGTAGAAGCGCAGCGTGCGCACTGTGATGCCGGCCAGGCGGGCCAGTTCCTCCATGCGGTACTCGCGCCGCTCGCCCCTGGGTTCCGCTTCCTCTGCCACGCCAGCAGCCTAGGCCCTGCCATCGGACTCGAGGGAGCGCGACGGGCACGGCCCCCGAGTGCGTACCGGCGGTAACTTTTTCCCGCGCACCCCCTACCCATCAGTAGCCGACTGCCCTACTCTCCCCATTGCGCCAGTGGTCACTGGCAAGGTTCTCTGCGGTGCGCAAGGGCGGGAGGCTTCGGGATGACCGAGCACGAACACGAGCACGAGCACGAGCACGTACGGGTCGCGGTGATCGGGTCCGGGTTCGGCGGGCTGGGGGCCGCCGTGCGACTGCGCCGCGAAGGGGTCACCGACTTCGTCGTCCTGGAGCGGGCCGGTTCCGTCGGCGGAACCTGGCGGGACAACAGCTATCCGGGGTGCGCGTGCGACGTGCCCTCGCACCTGTACTCGTTCTCCTTCGCGCCCAACCCCGACTGGCCGCGCTCCTTCTCCGGGCAGGAGCACATCCGCGCCTACCTCGAGCACGTCACCGACGTCTTCGGGCTGCGCCCGCACATCCGCTTCGACTCGGAGGTGAAGCGGATGGTGTGGGACCCCGAGCGGCTCCGCTGGGACATCGAGACCAGCAGCGGCAACCTCAGCGCGGACGTGGTCGTGTCCGCCACCGGACCGCTGTCGGAGCCCAAGGTCCCCGCCGTCCCGGGGCTCGAGACCTTCCCCGGCAAGGTCTTCCACTCCGCCCGCTGGGACCACGACTACGACCTGCGCGGCAAGCGGGTCGCCATGGTCGGCACGGGCGCGTCGGCGATCCAGATCGTGCCGGCCGTCCAGCCGTTGGTCTCCCGCCTCACCCTCTTCCAGCGCACCCCGCCCTGGGTCCTGCCCCGCGTCGACCGGGCCATCGGCGGCGCCGAGCGGGCCCTGCACCGGGCACTGCCCTTCACCACCCAGCTGCGCCGCGGACTGCTGTGGGGGGTGAGGGAGCTGCAGGTCCAGGCATTCACCAAGCACCCGGGCGAGCTGGGCTTCGTGGAGCAACTGGCCAAGCGCACCATGGCCCGCGCCGTCAAGGACCCCGCCCTGCGCGCCCGGCTCACCCCCGACTACCGCATCGGCTGCAAGCGCATCCTGCTGTCCAGCACGTACTATCCGGCGATCGCGCAGCCCAACGTCGACGTCGTCGACGGAGGGCTGAGCGAGGTCCGCGGGTCGACCGTCGTCGCGGCCGACGGGACCGAGGCCGAGGTCGACGCGATCGTGTTCGGGACCGGGTTCCACGTCACCGACATGCCCATCGCCGAGCGGGTCGTCGGTGCGCAGGGCAAGACCCTCGCCGAGACCTGGACGGGCGGCATGGAGGCGCTGCGCGGTGCCGCGGCCGCCGGGTTCCCCAACTTCATGACGCTCATCGGGCCCAACACCGGCCTCGGGAACTCCTCCATGATCCTCATGATCGAGTCCCAGCTGAACTACCTGGCCGACTACCTCCGCCAACTCGACGTCCTCGGCGGCCGGGTCGCCCTCGACGCCCGCCCCGGTGCCGTCCGCGGCTGGAACCACCGGGTGCAGGAGCGGATGAAGCGCACGGTGTGGAACACCGGTGGCTGCACCAGCTGGTACCTGGACGCGAACGGCCGCAACACCACCGTCTGGCCGGGGACGACCGCCGAGTTCCGGCGGGCCACCCGGCGCGTGGACCTCGCCGAGTACACCGTCCTGCGGGCGGCGCCCGGGAAGAGGAGCACCGCACCCCACGAGAGCGCCGAGGTGGCCGCGTGAGCCGGCCGGCGCATGTCTCCGCAGGGCCCTACGCCCCGCCCGTCCCCGCTCGCGAACTCACCGCCGTGTCCGCCGACGGCACCCGGCTGCACGTCGAGACGCACGGGCCCGACGGGGCACCCGCGGTCGTCCTCGCCCACGGCTGGACCTGCTCGACCGCCTTCTGGGCGGCCCAGATCCGCGAACTCGCCACCGACCACCGGGTGATCGCCTACGACCAGCGCGGCCACGGACGCACCCCTGCGAGCCGTGACTGCACCACCGACACGCTCGCCGACGACCTGGAAGCCGTCCTGACCGCCACGCTCGCACCCGGCGAACAGGCCGTGATCGCCGGACACTCCATGGGCGGCATGACGGTCATGGCCGCGTCCGCCCGGCCCGCCTTCGTCGAGCACGCGGGGGCCGTCCTGCTGTGCAGCACCGGAAGTTCACGGCTGATCGCCGAGTCGACGGTGCTGCCGATCCGGCCGGGACGGGTACGGACCTGGCTGACCCGGCGCGTCCTCGGCTCCCGGGCCCCGCTCGGACCCGTCACGCCGGCCGCCCGCCGCATCCTCAAGTACGCGACGATGGGACCCGGTTCGACGCCGCACATGGTCGAGGCGTGCGCCCGCATCGTGCACGCCTGCCCGCGCACGGTCCGCCACTCCTGGTCGCACGTGCTCGGCCTGCTCGACCTCGGCCACGCCGTGAGGGAGGTGCGGGTGCCCACGGCCGTCGTCGTCGGCACCGCGGACCGGCTGACCCCGCCGGTGCACGCGCGGGCGATCGCCGCCGGGCTGCCGCACTGCCTCGGGCTCACCGAACTGCCCGGCGTCGGCCACATGACCCCCGTCGAGGCGCCCGGCCTGGTCACCGCGCGGATCCGTGAACTCGCCGCCACCCACCTGCCTGCCGCGCCTGCCGTGTCTGCCGTGCCGTCAGTGTCTGCCGTGCCTGTCGTGCCGACCGCACCTGTCGAGTCCGCCGCACCTGCCGTACCGGTTGTACCCGCCGTGTCTGCCGAGTCCGCCGCACCTCCGGTACCCGCCACACCCGTTGTACCCGTTGTACCCGCCGTACCCGCCGCACCGGTTGCACCCGCCATACCTGCCGAGGAGAGCGCATGAGTGGACAGCGCATGACCAGGGGCCGTCTCGAAGGTCAGGTCGCCGTCGTCACCGGAGCGGCGCGCGGGGTGGGGGAGTTGCTCGCCCGCAAGCTGTCCGCGCGCGGGGTGAAGGTGGCGCTGGTCGGGCTGGAGCCGGACGGGCTCAAGCAGGTCTCGGAGAGGCTGCACGCCGAGAGCGGCCACTGGCACGCCGACGTCACCGACCACGAGGCGATGGCCCGGGTCGCGGCGGAGGTGAAGGAGCGCTTCGGGCGGGTCGACGTGGTCGTCGCCAACGCCGGTGTGGCGAACGGCGGTCCGTTCGCCGACTCCGACCCGGAGGCCTGGCGGCGGGTCATCGAGGTCAACCTGATCGGGTCGGCCGTCACCGCCCGCGCGTTCCTGCCGCTGCTGACCGAGAGCCGTGGCTACCTGCTCCAGATCGCCTCGCTCGCCGCGATCACCCCGGCCCCGATGATGACCGCGTACTGCGCGTCCAAGTCCGGTGTGGAGGCGTACGCGCACAGTCTGCGGGCCGAGGTCGGACACCTGGGTGTGCGGGTCGGCGTCGGCTATCTGTCGTGGACCGACACGGACATGGTGCGCGGGGCCGACCAGGACACGGTGATGCGGGAGCTGCGGCAGCGGCTGCCGTGGCCGGCGAACAAGACGTACCCGCTGGGCCCCGCGGTGGACCGGCTCGTCGCCGGGATCGAACGGCGCTCCAGCCACGTGTACGGGCAGTGGTGGCTGCGAGGGATGCAGGGCGTACGCGGTTACCTGCCCGGCATGATCGGGACCGTCGGGCAGCGGGAGGTGCGGCGGTTCGCGGACCGGCTCACCGGCATGCGGACGGGGCTGGTCGGGGCCGGCGGCACCGCCGACGAACAGCACCGGACCGGGCTCGGAACGGCATCGGAACACGCTGCGTAACTGATCGACATGCGGGGGGTGATGGGCCGTGTGAATCTGGTCGGGCAACAGCCCCCACACCCCAACGGGAGTGAACCCACATGGGTATGAAGGACCAGTTCCAGGAGAAGTCCGAGCGGATGAAGGACCAGGCCAAGCAGAAGATGGGCGAGGCCAGGGAACAGCACCAGAACCGCGGCCGCGGTCGCGAGGAGGACTCGGACAACCCCCAGCAGCGTCGGATGCAGCAGGAGGCCGAGGAGCGTCGCGGACAGCGCCGCCAGTCCTGACGGCGTGAGCTGAGCTGAACTGGAAAGGGGCGTTCCCTGCCGGGGGCGCCCCTTTCCCGGCGCGTCCGATCAGCCCTCGGACGCCCTCGGCGGCAGCTTCGGGCGGGAGCGGTCGGGGACGTCGCCGTAGGCGGGGGGCGCGGCGGGAGGCGTGGACTCCAGCAGTTCCAGGGCCAGTCGGACCGCGTCGTCCAGTACGGCGTACCGGCCCTCCGCCCAGTCCAGCGGGGTGCGCAGAGCCTCCAGGTCGGGGGCGACGCCCTTGTTCTCCACCGACCAGCCGTACGCGTCGAACCAGGCCGCGTTCATCGGCACCGTGATCACCGTGCCGTCCCCCAGCAGGTGCCGGCCGGTCATGCCGACGACGCCGCCCCAGGTGCGCTGCCCGACCACCGGCCCCAGTCCCAGCAGCTTGAACGCGGCCGTGATCATGTCGCCGTCGGAGCTGGTCGCCTCGTCCGCCAGGGCGACCACCGGCCCGCGCGGGGCGTTGGCCGCGTACGACACGGGCTGGGCGTCGCGGGTGAGGTCCCAGCCGAGGATGGTGCGGGTCAGGGTCTCCACGACGAGTTCGCTGATGTGGCCCCCGGCGTTGCCGCGCACGTCCACGATCAGCGCCGGGCGGGAGACCTCCATGCGCAGATCGCGGTTGAACTGGGCCCAGCCCGAGCCGCCCATGTCGGGGATGTGCAGGTAGCCACACCGGCCGCCACTCAACTCCCGTACCACGGCACGCCGTTTGGCCACCCAGTCCTGGTAGCGCAGCGGACGCTCGTCGGTCAGCGGGACCACGGCGACCCTGCGGGGCGGGCCCGCGCCCTCGGCCGGGGTGAACGTCAGCTCCACCGTCGTACCGCCCGCTCCCGCGAGCAGCGGGTAGGGCCCGGTGACCAGGTCCACCGGGCGGCCGTCGACATGGGTGAGGACGGCGCCCTCGCGGATGCCGGTGCCGGCCAGCGGGGAGCGGGCCCGGGAGTCGGAGGAGTCGCCGGGAAGGATCCGCCTGACCGTCCAACCGTCCTCGCGGGGAACGAGGTTGGCGCCCAGGAAGCCCTGGCGGCGCTGGTAGTGCGGTGGGCCCTCGTTGCGTCGGGCGGGGGTGACGTAGGCGTGGGACGTGCCCAGTTCGCCGAGGAGTTCGCGCAGCAGGTCCGCGAACTCGTCGGGAGAGGAGACCCGTTCGACCAGCGGACGGTACTGGGCGAGCATCGCGTCCCAGTCGACGCCGCACATGCCGGGGTCCCAGAAGTAGGAACGGATCAGCCGCCCCGCCTCCTCGTACGCCTGCCGCCACTCGGCCCCCGGGTCGGCCTGGTGCAGGATGCGGCGGACGTCGATCCACACGGTGGAGTCGCTGTCGCCCGGCTCCGTCGCGGGCACCGCGCGCGGCTCGCCCTCGTCCGCGACGACCAGCCGGGTGCCGTCGCCGCTGACCGCGAAGAAGTCGAGGTGCTCCACGAGTTCGGATCTCTTCGCCCGGCTGATGCTGAAGTGCTCCAGTGTCGGCCGGCCACTGGTGTCGTCCGGGTTGGCGAAGGTCTCGCCGAGCGCGCCCGAGATCGGCCAGCGCAGCCAGACCAGCCCGCCGCCCGCGACCGGC
This sequence comes from Streptomyces sp. NEAU-W12, assembly GCF_026242095.1. Classification (NCBI taxonomy): domain Bacteria; kingdom Bacillati; phylum Actinomycetota; class Actinomycetes; order Kitasatosporales; family Streptomycetaceae; genus Streptomyces; species Streptomyces sp. NEAU-W12. The sequence continues at coordinate 85,011 of NZ_JAPJDM010000020.1, read as the reverse complement.
TGCAGCGCGGAGTACTTGGAGGCGGCGACCGGGAAGGGGGTGACCCGGCTCTCCAGGCCCTCGGTCTCGACGGCCACCGCCCCGCTGTCGCCGATGTCCTCGGTGTCGTCGGCCTCCACCGGGTCGAGGCCTCCGGCGGCCGGCCGGCCCTCGGGGTTGAGGGCGAAGGGGGAGAGGGTCGCCGACGACAACGGCACCAGGTACGGGCGGCAACCCAGCGGGAAGGACAGGTCGCCGGTGTGCACGTCGTACACCGGGTCGAAGCCGCGCCAGGACAGGAAGGCGAGGTAGCGGCCGTCCCGGGTGAAGACCGGATTCTCGTCCTCGAAACGGCCGTTGGTGACGTCGATGACCAACCGGTCCTTCATCCGGGCCAGTTTGATCTGCCGCAGCGACCGCCCGATGCCGGGGTGCGACCAGGCGAGCCACCCGCCGTCGGGCGAGAACGCGAGATCGCGCACGGGACCGTTGACGGACCGGATCAGCTCGGTGACCCGGGGTGCGGGTGTGGGGGCGGGTGAGGGGCCGGCGCCGGAGCCGTCGTCGGAGCCCGCACGGCCACCCTGGGCCTCCTGGACCTCCTGGGCCTCCTGGGTCTCCCAGGCCTCTTGAGTCTCTCCGGTCTCTCGGGTCTCCTCGCTCTCCCCGCCGGTGTCGACGAGCAGCAGGCGTCCGTCGTGGGAGGCGACGGCCAGCCGCCCGCCGTCCGGGTCGGCGACCATCTCCAGCACCCGGCCCAGCTCGCCCGAGGCCAGCCGTCGGGCGGGGCGGTGACCGCTCGCCCGGGGCAGGGAGGCGATCTCGACGGCGTCCTCGCCGTCGGCGTCCGTCACGTAGGCCACCCGGCCGCCCGCGCCGAGCATCTCCGGCAGCCGCACCCGTACGCCCGGGGTGTCCGTGAGGGTGCGGGCGGGGCCGTCGCGGTGGGTGAGCCAGTACAGGCTGCCGCGCACGACGACGGCGCTGGCCCGGCCCGTCTCGTCCACGGAGATGCCGTCCAGGTGGTGGGCGGCGGGCACCTGGTAGCGGCGCCGCCCCGCGCGCGGCCCGCTCAGCGTGATGTCGAGCCGACGCGGCACCGAGCCCGGGGACAGGTCGTCGACGATCCACAGGTCACCGGCGCACTGGTAGACGACCCGGGTGCCGTCACTGGACGCGTGGCGGGCGTAGAACGCGTCGTGATCGGTGTGACGGCGCAGGTCGGAGCCGTCGTACGCCACGGAGTACAGGTTGCCGACGCCCTCGTGGTCGGAGAGGAAGGCGATCCGCCCGCCGACGAACACCGGGGAGTGCAGATGCCCGTCGACGCCTTCGCCGCCCCCGCCGGGCCCCCCGCCGGTCCCCTCGCCGCCCCCGCCGGTCCCCTCGCTCCCGCCGAGCAGGCGCCGTCCGTGCAGCCACAGTCTGCCCGTCGCCCCGCCCCGGTACCGCTTCCAGGAGGCCGGTTCGTGCGGTGGGGTGCCGGTGAGCAGCAGGGTCTGCCGTTCTCCGCCGACGTCGGCGACCTGGAGGTCGGTCACCGGGCCCCACGGCAGTTTGCGGCCCGGACTGCCGTCGGGAGAGAGCTTGTAGGCCCAGGTGAAGTACGAGAACGGTTCGCCGTGCGAGGCGACGGTGAGGATCTCGGCGCCCGCGTTCCCGTTCGGGGGAGCCCAGCCGCAGACCCGGGTGTCGGAGCTGCCCCAGTAGGTGAGCCGGCGTCCGGGACCGCCGTCCACCGGCACCAGGTGGACCTCGGGGGCGAGGCTGCGCCAGCTCGTGTACGCGATGTGGCGGCCGTCGGGGGAGAAGCGGGGATGGCCGAGCTTGGTGCGGTCCACGGTGAGCCGCCAGGCCCGGCCGCCCGGCGGGTCGAGCGGGGCGAGCCAGAGATCGTCCTCGGCCACGAAGCACAGCAGGTCACCGTTGAGGTGTGGCAGGCGCAGATAGCTCACCATCCCATGCTTTTCCGGGGGAAGGGCCGCAGCAACTCCTGCGGAGGAGCGGTGGCTCTCCCGGACGTGACCCAGCACACGTACGAAACCGTTTCGTTCTCTTAAGATCCTGGGTACATTCGTCATGTAGGAATCCGCGCACACCTCGCGTACGAGTCCGCGTACGCGAGGGCGGACGTACGGCACCATGTGTACGGACGTGTGTCGTGTGACGCGGCGGTCCCCCTGACGGGAACGAGGAAGTGGGAAGGTGAGCGGGATGACCGAGGTCGCGAGCGTGCGGCGCAGCCGGATCACCCCCGAGCGCGAGGCCGAGTTGTACGCGGCCGTGCTCGACCTGCTCCGCGAGGTCGGGTACGACGCCCTCACCATGGACGCCGTGGCCGCCCGCACCCGGTCCAGCAAGGCCACGCTCTACCGCCAGTGGGGCGGCAAGGCCGAGCTGGTGGTCAGGGCCATGCGGCACCAGAAGCCCGGCGGCATCGGCGACGTCGACACCGGTTCCCTGCGGGGCGACCTGCACGGCATCATCGGCCGCGAGGACGACTGCGTCATGGAGCAGAACGCCGCCCTGATGCGGGCGCTCGCCATGGCGGTGCACACGAACGACGACCTGCGGCGGGCCTTCAAGGACCTGCTCGTGGAACCCGAGGTCGACGAGTTCCAGGCGATCGTCCGGCGTGCGGTCGAGCGCGGCGAGGTCCGCCCGGACAATCCGGCACTGGCCTACATCGTGCACATGCTCATCGGCGCGTTCGCCACGCGGACGCTGATCGACGACCTGCCGCCCACGCGGGAGTTCCTCACCTCGTACATCGACGCCGTGGTGCTCCCCGCCCTCGGCGTCTCCCCCCGCTGACCGGACCCGCCGGCCGGCGAACACCACCAGTACCACCCCTGCCTCCTGACGGACGCCACCTCCCCCTTGCCTTGAAGGCATGGGCGGTACCCCCACCGTCGTCGGGCCGATCTCCCCTGTCCCGAACAATCCGCGACCTGACCGGGAGTACTCCCTCGTGGCCACTTTGCTGTACCGACTCGGCCGCTTCGCCTTCAGGCGACGGCACTTCGTAGCCCTGTTCTGGGTGGCGCTGCTGGCGCTCGCGGGCGCCGGCGCGGCCGGCGCACCCGTCGCCGGCAACAGCTCCTTCTCCATCCCCGGCACCGAGGCCCAGAAGGCCTTCGACGTGCTGGAGGAGCGTTTCCCCGGGAGCAGTGCCGACGGAGCGACCGCACGTGTCGTCTTCAAGGCGCCCGCAGGCGAGAAGATGACCGACGCCGGCCACAGGGCGACCGTCCAGGACACCGTCGGGGAACTCTCCGACGGCTCCGAGGTCGCCCGTGTCACCGACCCGTACGCGGGCGGAGGCGTCAGCAAGGACGGCACCGTCGCCTACGCCTCGGTGACCTACCAGGTCTCCGGCATGGAACTGGAGGACTCCTCGCGCGACTTCCTCCGGGACGCCGCGGAGAGCGCCCGGGACACCGGCCTGACCGTGGAGATCGGCGGTGACGCGCTCCAGGCCGTCCCGGCGACCGGCGCCGCCGAGATCATCGGCATCGGTGTCGCCGCGGTCGTCCTGGTCATCACCTTCGGCTCGCTGGTCGCGGCCGGTCTGCCGCTGCTCACCGCGCTCATCGGGGTCGGCATCGGCGTCGCGAGCATCACCGCGCTGGCCTCGACGCTCGAACTCGGCTCGACCACCTCCATCCTGGCCATGATGATCGGCCTCGCCGTCGGCATCGACTACGCGCTGTTCATCGTCTCCCGCTACCGCGCCGAACTGGCCGAGGGCCGGGAACGCGAGGACGCGGCGGGCCGCGCCGTCGGCACCGCGGGCTCCGCGGTCGTCTTCGCCGGCCTCACGGTCGTCATCGCCCTCGTCGGCCTGTCGGTGGTCAACATCCCGATGCTCACCAAGATGGGCATCGCCGCCGCCGGCACGGTCGCCATCGCGGTCCTGATCGCCCTCACCATGGTTCCGGCGCTGCTCGGCTACGCGGGCCGCAGGGTCCGCGCGGCCGGCGAGAAGGGCAGGCCGGGCGGGCGCAAGGCCGGGAACGCGGACGAGGAGAAGCCGCAGCAGCAGGCGCAGCGCCCGAACCTGGGCACCCGCTGGGCGAGCTTCGTCGTCCGGCGTCCCGTGGCCGTCCTCCTGCTCGGCGTCGTCGGCCTCGGCGCGGCGGCCGTACCCGCGTCCTCCCTCGAACTCGGCCTGCCCGACGACGGCTCGCAGCCGACGTCCACCACCCAGCGCCGCGCCTACGACCTGCTCTCCGAAGGCTTCGGCCCCGGATTCAACGGCCCGCTCGTCGTCGTGGTCGACGCCAAGGGCAGCGACGACCCGGACGCCGTCTTCCGGCAGACCGGCGACGCCGTCAAGGCGCTCGACGGCGCCGTCTCGGTGAGCCCCGCGACACCCAACAAGGCCGGCGACACGGCGACGATCACCGTCGTCCCGGACTCCAAGCCCTCGTCCGTCGCCACCGAGGACCTGGTCCACGACATCCGGGACGCCGGAGCGGACGTCAGGGCCGACACCGACGCGGACGTCCTGGTCACCGGTGCCACGGCGATGAACATCGACGTGTCGCAGAAGCTCAACGACGCGCTGCTCCCGTACCTGACCCTGGTGGTCGGCCTGGCCTTCCTGCTGCTGATCGTGGTCTTCCGGTCGGTCCTGGTCCCGCTCAAGGCGGCCCTCGGCTTCCTCCTCTCGGTGATGGCCGCGCTGGGCGCCGTGGTCGCGGTCTTCCAGTGGGGCTGGCTGTCCGGCCTGATGGGCGTGGAGGAGACCGGCCCGGTCATGTCGATGATGCCGATCTTCATGGTCGGCGTGGTCTTCGGACTGGCCATGGACTACGAGGTGTTCCTCGTGACCCGGATGCGGGAGGCCTACGTCCACGGCGAGAAGCCGAGCCAGGCCGTGGTGACCGGCTTCCGGCACGGCGCCCGTGTGGTGAGCGCGGCCGCGGTGATCATGATGGCGGTCTTCGCCGGGTTCATCGGCTCCAGCGAGGCGATGGTCAAGATGATCGGCTTCGGCCTCGCCGTCGCCGTCTTCTTCGACGCGTTCGTCGTCCGCATGGCGATCGTGCCGGCGGTACTGGCCCTGCTGGGCAAGAAGGCCTGGTGGCTCCCGAAGTGGCTGGACCGCGTCCTGCCCAACGTGGACGTCGAGGGCGAGGGCCTGCGCACCGACGCGGAGAGGAAGGGCGGCAGCCCGGACGACGACTGGGACCTGGCCCGCGTCTGACAGCCGCAGCGCGCCGCAGGACCGGCCGGTGAGGGCCCCCGTGGGGACGGGGGCCCTCACCGGCCTCCGTACCGGCCTCCGTCTTCGCCCGGACGGCCTTGTGCAGGTACGCCTCGTACCTCGCCGTCGCTCACACGCCGTGGACCCTGTTCCCCGCACACGTCGCGAAGCGACTCGGGCCGCCCGTGCCGTCCTGGAGGGCCGGACCTGGAAAACCCGGCCGGTCGCCGCCCCGCGGGAGCGCTCCGTCCTCGTCGGCGCCGCGATCGGGGCCCTGTTCCCCAAGGGGCGCTGCGGCGCCCCGCGCGTCGCCGTGTCCGGGCCGCCGGCCGTCGGGGCCGGGCTGATGCCGTGCCGGGGAGGGCAGGCGGGCTGCTTGGGCGCCCGTTCGGGGGGAGGGGCCGGCGGGCCCCGAACACGTCGTCCGGCGGGCAGGTGCGGCGGGCCGGTGCGGGGCGCACCCTGGAACTAGGTATTCCGGAGGTGACCGTCATGACGAACACCATGCGTACCACCGTGGGGTGGCATGTCGAGATGGAGTTCATGGAGGACGACCAGCACACGCGGGCGGTGGCCATGGTGCGCTTGCCCGACGGGACCGAGCTACGGGGCCACGGGCACGCGAGCCGGCACCGGGTCGACGAGAACCAGCCCAGGGTCGGGGAGGAGGTGGCCGGCGCCAGGGCACTCAACGAGCTCACGATGCAGATGCTGACCAAGGCGCACGACGAGATCGACGCGATGTCGGGGCGGACCTCGCACCCGATCCACGTCTGAGCGGTCCCGTCTGAGCGGTCCCGCACGAGCGGCCGCGTACAGGCGGCGGCGTACAGGCGGCGGCTTACGAGCGGCCGTGTACGGGTCAGGTGAGGACGACGGAGCGTACCGCCCTTACCAGGGACTGGGCGCGGGGGTCCGAGGTCACCGTGGTGCGGAAGCCGTTGGTGACGTAGCCGAAGGCGATGCCCGTGTCCGGGTCGGCGAAGCCGAGGGAGCCGCCGCGGCCGGGGTGGCCGAAGGAACCCGGGGCCAGCAAGGGCGACGCACTCCCGTGCAGCATGTAGCCCAGGCCGAAGCGGGTGCCGACGATCAGGACACGGTCCGGGCCCGCCGACTCCTCGGCGCGGGCGCGTTCGACGGTGGCCGCCCCGAAGAGGCGTACGCCGTCGACCTGCCCGATGAGCGCGGCGTAGAAGCGGGCCAGCCCGTCCGCCGTCGCGACGCCGTTGGCGGCGGGATGGGGGACCGCGCGGAACTCCGGGTCGTTGTGGTCCGGGAACGGATCGATCGCGGCGAAGGCCCGGCGGGTGACGGAGGCGGGGTCCTTGTAGGCCTCGGTGACCGAGCGTTTGGGGCGGGCGCGCAGCGCGCCGGACGGCTCGGGTCCCTGGACCGGGCCGACCCTCCCCACCCGGCCGGTCTCCGCGTCCGGCAGGCCCAGCCAGAAGTCCAGCCCCAGGGGGGCGGCGATCCGCTCCGCGATCCACTCGCCGGTGCCCCGGCCGCCCGTCACGCGTCGTACCAGCCCGTCGAGCAGCCAGCCGTAGGTGAGGGCGTGGTAGCCGTGGTCCGTGCCCGGCTCCCACACGGGTGCCTGGGCGGCGACGGCCTCGGCACCCCGCAGCGGGTCGAGCGCCTCCCGCGGGGTGAGCGGGCGGTCGAGGAGCGGGAGACCGGCCCGGTGGTTCAGTACGTGCCGGACGAGGACCTGCTCCTTGCCCCGGGCCTTGAACTCGGGCCAGTAGTGGCCGACCGGCGCGTCCAGGTCCAGTTCGCCGTACTGGTGCAGCAGCAGGGGTACGGCGGCGGCGACGCCCTTGGTCGCCGAGCGGACGAGCTGGGCCGTGCCCTGCTCCCACGGCTCGGAACCGGAGCCCTCACCGCCGGCCCCACCGTCGACGTTCTTCGCGCCGGCCCACAGATCGACGACCCGCCGCCCGTCCCGGTACACGGTGACGGCCGCACCCCGTTCCCCGAGGCGCTCGAAGTTCCCTGCGAACGCCTTCCTGACCGGCTCGAAGCCCTCGGTCACCGTGCCGTGCACCTCGACGCCCACGCCTGTCGGTCCTTTCCGTACCGTTCCCTGCACTTCTGTCCGCCGCCGGGCGTGCTCGCCCGCGACGCGAGGTGCAACAGCGGCCGTCCACCCGGGATTCCTCACCCCCGGGGAGGACGGCCGGCCGGGCGTGACCGGGTGCCCGTGGCCGCGCTCCGGTGGCCGCCCGTGTACGGAGAGTCGGATTCCGGAATCTGTGGCACATTGGACGCAGGGGCGGGTATACGGCTTTCGTGCAGGTAGCGCACCGTGAGGGGCCACCCATGAACGTAGTCGAACAGTACGCACGCGCCCAGATCGTCACGGACGCGGACGCCCCGCAGGCAGCGGGCCGAACGGTGCCGGTGAGGTTGAGCTACGATCCCGGGCGCGATCCCCGGACCGTGCGGGTGAGTCTTCCCGGTCCCGCCGGCCGTGAGTGGAGTCTGCCCCGTGAGCTGCTCGAACAAGGGCTGCGCGCCCCTGCGGGCAGTGGTGACGTGCAGGTGTGGCCGTGCGGCCGGGTGCAGGCGGTCGTGGAGTTCCACTCCGCGCAGGGAGTGTCGGTGGTGCAGTTCGAGACGAAGGCCCTGACGCGTTTCCTGCGCCGTGCGCACGTGGCAGCGGCAGCCACCGAACCGGTGCCGCACTGACGGACGGACGCACGGACGGACGCACGGACTGGCGGACGGGCACACGGGCACACTGGCGGACGGACGGACCTGCGGACGGTCCGGGGGCCGTGCCCGGACCGGTCAGTCGCCGAGCTTCAGCAGGCTCGCCACGATCGGGCCCGCCGTCGAGCCGCCGTGGCCGGCCGCCTGGACGACTCCCGCCGCGGCGAGGTCCCCGCGGTACGCGGTGAACCAGCCGTTGGGCTTCTTCTGCCCGTCGACCTCGGCCGAGCCGGTCTTCGCGCCCTTGTCGCCGCCGACCCCGGCCATCGCCTTCGCCGCGGTGCCGCTGGTCGCCGTGTAGGACATCAGCTGCCGCAGCTGCGTCACCGTCCCGGCCGACATGGTGCGCGAGGCGGTGGCCAGCTTCCGGCCGTCCACCTCCGGCGACACCAGGTACGGCTGGCGGAACTCGCCCGCCTTGACGGTCGCCGACACCGACGCCATGTTCAGCGGGTTCATCCGGACCCCGCCCTGGCCGATCAGGGAGGCCGCCATGGGGGCGTCCTTCTGCACCGGCACCGAGCCGTCGAAGGACGCGACACCGATCTGCCAGTCGTTGCGGGAGAGCCCGAAGACCTCCTGCGCCTGCTCGGTCAGGTCGTCGTCCTCCAGTTCGGACGCCTGGCTGATGAAGGCGGTGTTGCAGGAGGCGCCGAAGCTGTCGCGGAACGTGCCGCCCTTGATCTCGAACTTGTCGAGGTTCTGGAACTTCCAGCCGCCGTAGCTGGAGTACTTCGGGCACGGGTGCTTCTTGTCGATGGACGCGAGGCCCTTCTCGATGAGCAGCGAGGCGGTGAGCACCTTCATCGTCGAACCCGGGGCCAGCGAACCCTGGAACGCGGTGTTGAAACCGCGCGAGGAGTTCGCGGCGGCGAGTATCTCGCCGCTCGACGGCCGCATCAGCACCACCGACGACTTGGCCTTCTTGGCCACCTGTTCCTCGGCCGCCGCCTGGAAGGCCGGGTCCAGCGTGGTCTGCACCGTCCCGGGGGTGCCCTCGCTCACCTCCAGCACGGTCTTGTCGGAGGCCTCCGCCTTCTTGGACTTCTCGCCGCGGACGACCCGCAGCTCGATGCCGGCCTCGCCGCCCGCCGTCTTCCCGTACTTCTCGCGCAGCCCGTCGAGGACCGGGCCCAGGGACGGGTAGTCCTTGGTGGTCAGCTCACCGCCGTCCCGGTCCAGCGCCCTGATCGGCGGGGTGTCCGTCTTCCCGGTGACCAGCTTGTCGCCGTCCTCGAGGTCGGGGTGCACGACCGAGGGCTGCCACGCGACCCGCGGTTCACCGTCCCCGCCCCGGCGTACGACGGTCAGCCTGCTGTCGTACGCCAGCGGCTCGGTGATCTCCTCGTACGCCACCGTGCCCTTGACGGAGAACGGGACCTCGGTGCCGGTGCGGGCGCCGGCGGTGAGGGTGACGTCCTCGACGCGGGCGTCCTTGGCGTAGCCGGTGAGCAGGGCGGTGGCCGCCTCCGGGTCGTCGGTGGCGTCGGCGGCCTCGCCGACCTTGCCCTGCTGCCAGGCGGTGAGGAAGCGGTCGGCCGCGGCGGTGACCTCGGCGGCGGACAGCGGGCCGCTCTTGGCCCTGGCCTGCTGGGTGGCGGCCGCCCGGGGGTCGCCCTCGGACCCGGACCCGCCCCCGAACAGCGCGTAGGCACCGAATCCGGCGCCCCCGACGACGGCGGCGATCACCCCGCCGAGTACGGCGGGGCTGGTCTTCCGTCGCTCGGCGACGCGCCTTCTGTTGCCCACTGCTGTCCGATCCTCCGCAAAGTCCGCATCCGCCGGGCTGACCGGCCGACAGGTCGACGGGCCGTAGGCGGATGGTCGTACCGTCATACCGGCCCGCTGTTCATGCGGCGCTCACCTGCCCGTGACGGCCACCAGCCTAGAGTCCCGCCTTCCGCGCGTCGCGGTCAGCCGCCCGCTCGTAGCACAGCTGCGACAATCGGACCGGCCGCGTCGCCGCCGTGACCGCCCTGCTGGGTCATGGCCGCCGCCGCGACGTCGCCCCGGAAGCCGGTGAACCAGCTGTCGGAGGTGGCGTTGCCGTCGACCTCCGCGGAGCCGGTCTTCGCGCCGATGTCGCCGCCGAGCCCGGACATCGCCTGCGCGGCGGTGCCCTGTGTGGCCGTCAGACGCATCATCTGCTTCACCTGGCTCGCGGTGTCGGCCGGCAGGCCCTTCGCCTGCGCCAGCTGCCGGCCGTCGAGCTCCGGGGAGACGAGGTAGGGCTGGCGGAAGGTGCCGGTGATGGCGGTGGCCGTCACCGACGCCATGTTCAGCGGGTTCATCTGCACCTGGCCCTGGCCGATGGCGTTCGCCGCGCGGTCCGGACCGCCGACCGCGGGGACGCTGCCGTCGAAGGAGACGATGCCGGTCGCCCAGTCGTCCCGGCCGAGCCCGAACCGCTCCTGCGCCTCCTGGGTGAGCGAGGCGTCGGTCAGCGGGGTCTCGTCGATGAGCTTGATGAAGGCCGTGTTGCAGGAGCGCAGGAAGCTGTCGGCGAGGGTGGCGCCCTCGTTCGGCTCCATGCCGGTGAGGTTCTTGAAGGTCTGGCTCTGCCAGGTCGCGGTGGGCGGGCAGGGCGCCGGACCGTTCATCGAGGCCACGCCGTTGTCGATGAGCATGGCCGCGGTGATGATCTTCATGGTGGATCCGGGGGCGACCCGGCCCTGGAACGCCGCGTCGAACCCGTCCTGGCGGTGGTTGGCCACGGCCAGCACCTCGCCGGTGCTCGGCTGCACGGCGACCACCGACGACTCGGCGAACTCCCTCACCGCCTTCTCGGCGGCGGCCTGCACGCCCGCGCTGAGCGTCGTCCGCAGCTTGCCGGGCTTGCCCTTCGCGAGGGTCACCAGCGTGGAGTCGGCGGCACCCGCCCCACCGCCGGCGCCCTCGGCGTGCCGGATCGTCAGCTCGATGCCGGGGGTGCCGCCCGCCTTGTCGCCGTACTTCTCGCGCAGCGTGTCCAGGACCGGCCCGAGGGAGGGGTGGTCGTCCTCCGTCAGCACCGTGCCGTCCCGGTCCACGGCCTCGATCGGCGGCTGCGCGGACTCCCCGGTGACCAGGGTGTCGCCGTCCTCGAGCTCCGGGTGGACGACGGAGGGCTCCCAGTCGACCAGCGCCCGCCCGGTGGTCTGCCCGCGCACCACGGTCAACTCGCTCTTGTAGGCGAGAGGTTCGGACTTCCCGTCGTACGAGACGGTCGCCTCCACGCGGAACGGCACGGTGGTGCCGGAGACCGTGCCGGGCGTGATCTCGACATCGGTGATGCGGGCGTCCTCGCGGTAGGCCGCCAGCAGCGGGGCGGCGTCCTCGGCGTTGTTCGTGTACGACGCCGCCCGCGTCGCCCGCCCCTTCTCCCAGGCCGCGAGGAACGTCGCGCTCGCCTTCTCGACCTCCTCCTCGTCCGGCGGCCCGGTCTTCTTCGTCACGGCCGCGTCCGAACCGCCGCCGCCCCCGTCGCCGTTCACCGCCGACACGATGTTGTAGACCCCGTACCCGGCCCCACCCACCATCACCGCGAACACACCGCCGATGACGGTCGCCTTGACCCCCTTGCCCATCGGGCGCTTCCCCTCCCCCGCCGGACCTCCCACGTCTTATGAACGTGTTCAGAAAGTTCGGCGAGTGAGCACTCTACGCACAAGGAGTGACGCCGGGGACGGTAGTTGACCTTTGTTGTCCGAAAGGAGATCGGTTCGGACCGGCATCTGTTCGCGGTCGGTCCACCTCCGAACGGATGAAGGGGCGTTCCTCCTCCGGGCACCCCCGTCTCCGTGCACCCCCGTCTCCGTGCACCCTCGTCTCTCCGTTCTCCGTTCTCCGTCTCTCCGTACGTCCCGCTCCGTAGCCCCTTCGGACGCCGCGAAGGCCGGCGCGCACGGACCGGCCCCCGGTGCACCCTGCACCACGTCACCCTCGCCCGAGCCGAATCGGCTGCATCACCCGCGCCGCCCTTGTCCTCGGCGGACACTGGAAGTGATCTTTACTGGGAAGACGTCACCGGCCGGGCCGTTCTTCCCAGGGCTCGGCGGCCGAGCCGGCTAACGCGCCACGCGGTGGCGGAGGTAGACGACCTTCGAGCCGAAGGTGCGGGTCTCGACGAGTTCGAGATCCACCCGGCGCCCCCGTTGGGGAAAGAACGGAACGCCACCGCCGACCAGCACCGGGTGGACCATGGCCCGGTACTCGTCGATCAGACCCGACGCGGCCGCCTCGGCGGCGAGAGTCGCGCCGCCGATCGCGATGTCGCCCTCCCCCGGCTCGGCCCGCAACCGCCCGATCTCCTCCGCCAGGCCGCCGGAGGCCAGGCGGGCATGGCCCTGCACCGCCGACAAGGTGGTGGAGAACACCACCTTCGGGAGCGGCTTCCAGAGCGCGGTCCACTCGCGCATGGAGTCGTCGAGCGTTGGATCCTGGTCGGCGTTCTCCCAGTACAGCATCGTCTCGTACAGCCGTCGTCCCAACAGGTGGACGCCGACCTCTCGAATCTCGTCGATCCAGAAGCGAAAGACCTCCTCGTCGGGGCCCGTCCAGTCGAAGCCGCCGTCCGGCCCGACGATGTAGCCGTCGAGTGAGACGTTCATCGAACAGGTCACGCTGCGCATCCGGAGTCCTCCTCGGTAACGGGTTCCACCGTAGGACCGCCGGACGCCGCAGGACTCATCGCGGCTCGCGGAACCCCCTGGGCCGAGTCACCTCACGAGATCCTTTCGTTGAGAAAACCCCGGTGACCCCATGGACGGCTGCCTCACCGGGACCGGCCTGACCGTCAGACCCATCCGGGCAGCCCGGCGACATCACGCGTTCACCCTCGGCAACGGCCCACCACGACCGGGAGGGCGCGGCAGCCTGCCGTGCCCTCCCGGTACGCCTTCCCGGTCACAGCACTAGACCCAGGTGTCCAGCCACATCCGCGCCCGCCAGTCCTCGATCGGGATGGACGTGCCCGTGTGGATGGGCCAGAAGTAGATGAAGTTCCAGGCGATCAGCAGGGTCAGCACGCCCGCTGCCGTGGCACCCGCCACGCGGCGGGTGTCGCCCGCCCGGGGCGGGCCGACGAGCGCGCCCAGGAGCATCGCCACCGCCAGGCACAGGAAGGGGAGGAAGACGACGGAGTAGAAGAAGAAGATCGTGCGCTCCTGGTAGAAGAACCAGGGCAGATAGCCGGCCGCGATGCCGCAGGCGATGGCGCCCGCCCGCCAGTCCCGGCGGAAGAACCACCGCCACAGGACGTAGAGGAGCGCGAAGCAGCCCACCCACCACAGCAGGGGCGTGCCCAGGGCCAGTACCTCGCGGGCGCACTTCTCGGCCGCGTCGGCCGGGCAGCCGTCCGCGCCGGGCGCAGGCGACTCGTAGAAGAACGAGACCGGGCGGCCCGCGACGATCCAGCTCCACGGGTTGGACTCGTAGGGGTGCGGCGAGGACAGGCCGACGTGGAACTCGTACACCTGGGTCTCGTAGTGCCAGAAGCTGCGCCACCAGTCGGGGAACAGCCACGACCAGGAGCTGTCCTTGCCGTCGGTCACCGCCCAGTCGCGGTAGTAGCCGCCGCTGCCGTCGTCGGCGGAGAGGAACCAGCCGGTCCAGGACGTGACGTAGGTGGCCAGGGCGACGGGGACCGTGGACAGGAACGCCCAGCCCAGGTCGCGCCGCACGACGGCCCGGACCGGGCGGTGGGCGCCCGCGGTCCGGCGGGAGCCGACGTCCCACAGCACCGACATCACACAGAACGCGGCCATGATGTACAGGCCGTTCCACTTCGTGGCGAACGCCAGGCCCATCATCAGCCCCGCCGCCAGCCGCCACGGCCGCAGGCCCAGCCGTGTGGCGGCGGCGATGTGCGCGTCCGGCAGGGTCCTGCCGTCGGTGCCCACGGGCAGCGCGGCCGCGAGCCTCTCCCGCGCCCGGTCCCGGTCGACGACCAGGCAGCCGAAGGCCGCCAGTACGAAGAACATCAGCACCCCGTCGAGCAGCGCGGTGCGGCTCATCACGAAGTGCAGCCCGTCCACCGCCACCAGCGCGCCCGCCAGGCAGCCGAGGAACGTCGAACGGAACAGGCGCCGGCCGATCCGGCACAGCACCAGCACCGACAGCGTGCCGAGCAGGGCCGTCATGAACCGCCAGCCGAACGGGTCGAACCCGAACATCAGCTCGCCCAGCCCGATGACGTACTTCCCGACCGGCGGATGCACCACGTACGCCGCTTCGATCGGGATCGAGACGTCCCCGCCGGAGGAGAGGACCAGGCTGTCGGCGTTCTTGTCCCAGTTGACCTCGAAGCCGCGGTGGACCAGCGCCCACGCGTCCTTCGCGTAGTACGTCTCGTCGAATATCACCTTCCTGGGGCTGCCCAGGTTCCAGAAGCGCAGCACCCCCGCCACCAGCGTGACCAGCAGCGGACCGCCCCAGCCCGACCAGCGGGTGATCCTCTCGCCGAGTCCCGGCGGCACCCCGAGCGCCGTCCACAGCCTGCCGGACGGCTTCGTGTACGGAGGGACCAAGCGGTCGCGGACGTCGCCCCCCGACCTCGCCGTGTAGCCGAAACGGCTCAGACGCTGCTGCCACGGCGGCTGCTGGTCCTGCGGCGGCTGTTCCTGCCGGGTGTCCGTGGAGGACGCGGTACTCGTCACCGCGCCATCGTAGGGAACGGCGCTGTGCGAGTCCCGTGCACGGGCGGGATGGACCCGGTATGCCCCGGGCGACCCCCCCCCGGGTGTGTTCGGCCCCCCGGGTGCGCCCGGCCGCGGGGGCCACGGGGGCGCGCCGGGTGCGGGTACGGGCCGTTCCCGCGGGGGCGCCGGTGCTGGGAGGATGGCAGGTGTGACCGGAATCCTCGTACTCGCAGGCACCCCCATCGGCGACGTCTCCGACGCCCCGCCCCGGCTCGCCGAGGAGCTGGCCGGCGCCGACGTCGTCGCCGCCGAGGACACCCGGCGGCTGCGACGGCTGACCCAGGCACTCGGCGTCACCCCCAAGGGGCGGGTCGTCTCCTACTTCGAGGGCAACGAGTCCGCCCGTACGCCCGAACTGGTCGAGGAGCTGGCGGGCGGCGCCCGCGTGCTGCTCGTGACGGACGCCGGGATGCCGTCCGTGTCCGACCCCGGCTACCGGCTGGTCGCCGCCGCCGTCGAGCGGGACGTCAAGGTCACCGCCGTGCCCGGACCGTCCGCCGTACTCACCGCGCTCGCCCTGTCCGGGCTGCCCGTGGACCGGTTCTGCTTCGAGGGGTTCCTGCCCCGCAAGGCCGGGGAACGGCTGGGGCGGCTGCGGGAGGTCGCCGGGGAGCGGCGCACCCTCGTCTACTTCGAGTCCCCGCACCGGCTCGACGCCACCCTCGCCGCGATGGCCGAGGTGTTCGGCACGGAGCGCCGTGCCGCCGTCTGCCGTGAACTGACCAAGACGTACGAGGAGGTCAGGCGCGGTCCCCTGGCCGAGCTGGCCGCATGGGCGGCCGAGGGCGTACGCGGTGAGATCACCGTCGTCGTCGAGGGCGCCCCGGACCACGGGCCCGAGGAAGTGGACGCCACCGAGCTGGTACGCCGGGTACGGGTGCGCGAGGAGGCGGGGGAGCGCCGCAAGGAGGCCATCGCGGCGGTCGCCGTGGAGGCGGGGGTGCCCAAGCGGGAGGTCTTCGACGCGGTGGTGGCGGCGAAGCGCTCCGCGGGGTGAGCGGGGGTGGCGGGCGCCGTCGGGGGCCTGCTTTCTTGTCGCGGGGCGGTGGTGGCGCGGGGCGGGGTGAGGGCGGGGTGGTGTGTGGCGGGATGACGGCGGGGTGTTCCGTGGGGTGAGCGGGGGTGGCGGGCGCCGTCGGAGGCCTCCTTTCTCGTCGCGGGGCGCGGGGCGATGGCGGGGCGATGGTGCGCAACGGGATGACGGCGGGGCGGTGGTGCGCGGCGGGGTGGCCTCGGCTCGCGGCCGGGTGGTGGAGTCGCAGGCCGGTGCGGTTCCGTGCCCTCTCGGGCGGGGACGGTGTACCCGGCGGCCTCCCGAGCCGGACCGTCGCCCGCGTCGCCCCGGGGCCGGACGGTGCGTGCACGGCCTTCCGTAGGATCGGGGCATGCCTTCGAACACCTCCGACACCTCCGACCGGAACGCCGCCCCGCCGCTTCCGGAGCCGCTGCGGGTACCGGTCGCGGACTCGCACACCCACCTCGACATGCAGTCCGGCACGGTGGAGGAAGGGCTCGCCAAGGCCGCGTCGGTGGGGGTGACGACGGTGGTCCAGGTCGGTTGCGACCTCGCGGGCTCGCGCTGGGCGGCGGACACGGCCGCCGCGTACGAGAGCGTGCACGCGACCGTCGCCCTGCATCCGAACGAGGCTCCCCGGATCGTGCACGGCGACCCTGACGGCTGGTCGCGGCAGGGCGCGCGGGAGCCGGGCGGGGACGCGGCCCTGGACGAGGCGCTCGCCGAGATCGACCGGCTGGCCGCGCTGCCCCAGGTCAAGGGCGTCGGCGAGACCGGGCTCGACTACTTCCGCACCGGGCCCGAAGGCAAGGAGGCGCAGGAGCGCTCCTTCCGCGCCCACATCGAGATCGCCAAGCGGCACGGCAAGGCCCTGGTCATCCACGACCGCGACGCCCACGCCGACGTACTGCGCGTGCTCAAGGAGGAGGGCGCGCCGGAGCGCACCGTCTTCCACTGCTACTCGGGGGACGCGGAGATGGCGGAGATCTGCGCCCGCGCCGGGTACTTCATGTCGTTCGCCGGGAACGTCACCTTCAAGAACGCCCGGAACCTGCGCGACGCCCTCGCCGTCGCCCCGCCGGAGCTCCTCCTGGTCGAGACCGACGCCCCGTTCCTGACACCGGTGCCCCACCGCGGCCGGCCGGGCGCCCCGTACCTGGTGCCGGTCACCGTGCGGGCCATGGCGGCCGTACGCGGCACGGACGAGGACACCCTCGCCACGGCCCTCGCGGCGAACACGGCACGGGCCTTCGGTTATCCACAGGCGTGACCTGCGGGGTCCCGCGCCCCGTACCCTTGTCCCGTGACGAGCCCCACCCCCGACGCCCTCCTGGGCCCCGCCGACGTCCGCGAACTCGCGGCCGCGCTCGGCGTGCGGCCCACCAAGCAGCGCGGCCAGAACTTCGTGATCGACGCGAACACGGTCCGCCGTATCGTGCGCACCGCCGGGGTCCGCCCCGACGACGTGGTCGTCGAGGTGGGTCCGGGGCTCGGCTCGCTCACCCTGGCGCTGCTGGAGGCCGCCGACCGGGTCACCGCCGTCGAGATCGACGACGTCCTGGCCGCCGCGCTGCCCGCGACCGTCGCGGCCCGGATGCCGGAGCGCGCCGACCGGTTCGCGCTGGTCCACTCCGACGCGATGCGGGTCACCGGGCTGCCGGGGCCCGCCCCGACCGCGCTGGTCGCCAACCTGCCCTACAACGTGGCCGTCCCGGTGCTGCTGCACATGCTCGAGACCTTCCCGAGCATCGAGCGCAGCCTCGTCATGGTCCAGGCGGAGGTCGCCGACCGGCTCGCCGCCCCGCCCGGCTCGAAGGTGTACGGCGTGCCCTCGGTCAAGGCCAACTGGTACGCCCGGGTCAAGCGGTCCGGCGCCATCGGGCGGAGCGTGTTCTGGCCGGCACCCAACGTCGACAGCGGCCTGGTCTCCCTCGTCCGCCGCGACGAGCCGCCGAAGACCACCGCCACCCGGCGCGAGGTCTTCGCCGTCGTCGACGCGGCCTTCGCCCAGCGCCGCAAGACCCTGCGGGCGGCCCTCGCCGGATGGGCGGGCTCGGCTGCGGCGGCGGAGGCCGCACTGGTCGCCGCCGGGGTGTCGCCGCAGGCCCGCGGCGAGTCCCTGACCGTCGAGGAGTTCGCGCGCATCGCCGAGCACAAGCAGTCCACGGAGCCCGAGCCGTCCGAGGAGCCCGTCGCGTGAGCGTCACCGTCCGCGTGCCCGCCAAGGTCAACGTCCAGCTCGCGGTCGGCGCGGCCCGCCCGGACGGCTTCCACGACCTGGCCAACGTGTTCCTCGCGGTCGGCCTCCACGACGAGGTCACCGTCACGCCGTCCGCCGGCGGCCTGCGCGTCACCTGCGAGGGGCCGGACGCCACCGAGGTGCCCCTGGACCGTACGAACCTCGCCGCCCGCGCGGCCCTCGCGCTCGCCGAGCGGTACGGCCGGGACGCCGACGTGCACCTCCACATCACCAAGGACATACCCGTCGCCGGCGGCATGGCGGGCGGCAGCGCGGACGGCGCCGGCGCCCTGCTGGCCTGCGACGCGCTGTGGGGAACCGGCGCCTCACGGCAGGAACTGCTCGAGATCTGCGCCGAGCTGGGCAGCGACGTGCCGTTCGCACTGGTCGGCGGGGCGGCGCTGGGCACCGGGCGGGGCGAGAGGCTGACGGAGCTGGAGGTCGGCGGCACCTTCCCCTGGGTGTTCGCGATGGCCCGGCGCGGGCTGTCCACCCCGGCGGTCTTCCGGGAGTTCGACCGGCTCGCCCGGGGCCGGACCATCCCCGAGCCCGTGGCCTCGCAGGACCTGCTCGACGCCCTCGCCAAGGGCGACCCCGAGGCGCTCGCCGCCGCCGTCTCCAACGACCTCCAGCCCGCGGCGCTGTCGCTGTTCCCCGAGCTGGCCGACACCCTGGCGGCGGGACGCGCGGCAGGTGCGCTGGCCGCCCTGGTCTCGGGCTCGGGGCCGACCACGGCCTTCCTCGCCCGGGACGCGGAGTCGGCGGAGGCGATCTCGGACGCGCTGGGCGACTCCGGCACCTGCCGCACGGTGCGCACGGCGCCGGGGCCGGTGCCGGGGGCGACGGTGGTGTGAGGGCCCGGTTCAGAACTCGGTGACGGCGGTCAGGTCGATGTCGATGGCATAGGGGTGGTCGACCTTGATCCGGTCGCGGTGCATGCCCATGTGCACGTACGTGAGGGTCAACGGGTCCCTCTCGTACACGTGGACGAGTGGGCTGCCGCCGGTGCCGTCGCGCTCGACGCGCCAGAAGTGGGGGATGCCGGCGGCGGCGTACTTCTGCGGCTTGGTCGTACGGTCGCGGGACTCCGAGTCCGGGGACACGACCTCGACGGCCAGCAGCACGTCCTGGGCCTGGTAACTGGTCTGATCAGGGCCACGGACCGCCTCGGCGAAGACCACGCTCACATCGGGTTCCGGTCCGTTGCGCCGGTCCAGGACGATGGTCATCTCCCGCTTCACCCTGAACTTCTTCGGCATGTCTCGCCGTAGGCCGCTGACCAGCAGGTCGATCACGTCTGCGTGGAAATTGCGCTGCGGACTCACGGTGATGAGACTCCCGTCGATCAGCTCGGTGTGCGGCGGGAGATCGGGCAGTGTGAACAGGTCGTCCACGGTGTAGCCGTCCACGGGCGGCACCGGCCAGTGGTGGCGGTGCTCTACGGACTCGGCGGTCATGGTTCCTCCCATGGACGGGATCCTGCTGCCTGCCCCTACGGTAGCCGCCCGTTTCCGCTCACGTCATCACAAAGAGTGACGGCCCTCTCGCGTCCCGCCCGCTGTCCCCCAGGGCCTAGGCTGGACAGCTGATCGACCCCCCAGGCAGGAGCGTAATGGCCGTCAATCTGGTCAATGTCGAGAACGTCAGCAAGGTGTACGGCACCCGTGCCCTCCTCGACGGCATCTCCCTGGGCGTCTCGGAGGGGGACCGCATCGGTGTCGTCGGGCGCAACGGCGACGGCAAGACCACCCTGATCCGGATGCTCGCCAAGCTGGAGGAGGCGGACACCGGGCGGGTCACGCACTCCGGCGGACTGCGCCTCGGCGTGCTGACCCAGCACGACTCCCTCGACCCCCGGGCCACCGTCCGGCACGAGGTCATCGGCGACATGGCCGACCACGAGTGGGCGGGCAACGCCAAGGTCAGGGACGTCCTGACCGGCCTGTTCGGCGGGCTCGACCTGCCGGGCTTCCCCAAGGGCCTGGACACCGTCATCGGACCGCTCTCCGGTGGCGAGCGGCGCCGGATCGCGCTCGCCAAGCTCCTCATCGACGACCAGGACCTGGTCGTCCTCGACGAGCCCACCAACCACCTCGACGTCGAGGGCATCGCCTGGCTCGCCCGGCACCTGCGGGAGCGGCGCTCCGCCCTCGTCTGCGTCACCCACGACCGCTGGTTCCTCGACCAGGTCTGCACCCGCATGTGGGACGTGCAGCGCGGTGACGTGTACGAATACGAGGGCGGCTACTCCGACTACGTCTTCGCCCGCGCCGAGCGGGAGCGCATCGCCGCCACCGAGGAGGTCAAGCGGCAGAACCTGGTCCGCAAGGAGCTGGCCTGGCTGCGCCGCGGGGCACCCGCGCGGACGTCCAAGCCGCGCTTCCGCGTCGAGGCCGCCAACGAGCTGATCAAGGACGTCCCGGCGCCCCGGGACAGCAGCGAGCTGATGAAGTTCGCCTCCTCCCGGCTCGGCAAGACGGTCTTCGACCTGGAGGACGTCACCGTCCAGGCGGGGCCCAAGGTGCTGATCGAGCACCTCACCTGGCAGCTGGGCCCCGGCGACCGGATCGGCCTGGTCGGTGTCAACGGCGCCGGGAAGACGTCCCTGCTGCGGGCGCTGACCGAGGCCGCCCGCAGCGGGGGCGAGGTCCAGCCTGTGGCGGGACGGGTCCACGTCGGCAAGACGGTCAAGCTCGCCTACCTCTCCCAGGAGGTCGCCGAACTCGACCCCACCTGGCGGGTGCTGCAGGCCGTGCAGGCGGTCCGGGAGCGCGTCGACCTGGGCAAGGGGCGGGAGATGACCGCCGGGCAGCTGTGCGAGACGTTCGGCTTCAACAAGGACAAGCAGTGGACGCCCGTGGGCGACCTGTCCGGCGGTGAGCGGCGCCGGCTCCAGCTGCTGCGGCTGCTCATGGACGAACCCAACGTCCTCTTCCTCGACGAGCCCACCAACGACCTCGACATCGAGACCCTCACCCAGCTCGAGGACGTCCTCGACGGCTGGCCCGGCTCGATGATCGTGATCTCCCACGACCGGTTCTTCGTCGAGCGCACCACCGACCGGGTGTTCGCCCTGCTCGGTGACGGCGCCCTGCGGATGCTGCCCCGCGGTATCGACGAGTACCTGGAACGGCGCAGGAAGATGGAGGAGACCGCCGCCTCCGCGGCCTCCTCCGCCGCCTCGTCGGCGAAGCCGGCCGCGGACGCCGTTCCCGAGAAGAGCGCCGCCGAGGTGCGCGCCGCCAAGAAGGAACTGCAGAAGATCGAACGGCAGCTCGACAAGGTCTCCGAGAAGGAGGCCAAGCTGCACGCCGCGATCGCCGAGAACGCCACGGACTTCGCCAGGGTGGCCCAACTCGACGCCGAGCTGCGGGAGGCGGCGGGCCAGCGGGACGAGCTCGAACTGAGGTGGCTGGAACTCGCCGAGGACGCCTGACCTCCGGCCCCACCCCGCCCGCGCCCTCACGCCCCCTCTGCGCAGGCACCCCGCACGCCCCCGCTCACCCCCGAGCGCGGGGCGTGCGGGGGTGTGAAGGGGGCGTGGAGGCGCGTAACGAGGGCATCACGGACCGGTCCTTCCTTGGGAACAGGGGTGGACGGAGCCCGGTGACCTGTCGGTTCCGGGTGATAGAAAGACCCCGTCCGAGAAGAGTAAGAACCGCGTGAATACGACTCTGGGAGCCTCACGTACCTCAGGGTGTGGCTAAAAATCAGTGAGCAAGGGGGAACGCGCTGATGGCTCAGCCGCCCAGTCAGCCGCCGCAGGGCGGCTTCGGAGCACCGCAGGACCCGCCCGCGTCGGGTGGGGGTTTCGGGGCTCCGGCCCCACCGCCCCCGCAGGGCCCGCCCCGGACGCCGCCGCCCCCGCAGGGAGCGCCGTCCGGTGAACCGCCACAGCCCGGGTACGGCCACCCGCAGCAGGGACCGCCCGCACCGCAGCAGGGACCGTACGGGCAGCAGCCGGGGCCGTACGCCTCCGGCCCCTACGGCCCGCCGCAGCAGCCCGGCCCGTACGGGCAGCAGCCGGGGTACGGCTACCCGCAGCCGCAGTTCCCGGGCGCGCCCGGGACCCCGCCGCCCGGCCCCGGTTCCGGCAGCCCCTTCAAGGGCAAGCCCGCCATGATCATAGGTGCCGCGGTGGCGGCGCTGCTGGTCGTCGGCGGCACCGTCTGGGCGGTCTCCGGCGGTGACGACGAGAAGAACAAGAAGCCCGTCGCCCGGCAGACCGGCGACGACCCCGAGCCCCAGCCGTCCGGCGCCCCGGTCAATCCGGGCGACGGCGAGGGCGACGGCGGCTCGGGCCCCGAGGACCTCAACGAGGGCCGCAAGTCCGGCGAGGCCAAGGTGCTCTGGTACAAGGAGGCGCCCGACGCGCCCGGTTCCGGAGCCGACGCCCCCGGCATGTGGATCACCGACAAGACGGCGGTGAAGGCCGCCTACAAGGAGCTCTCCGCCTACAACGTCGCCGACGGCAAGCCGACCTGGGAACCCGTGGCCTTCCCGCAGAAGATCTGTGCGGTCACCTCGGAGAAGACGGCCGACGACAAGGTCGTCGTCGCGTACATGAGCGGCGGCAGCGACCGCGCCAAGTGCAACCAGCTCCAGCTCGTCGACCTGAACACCGGCGACAAGGGCTGGACGCAGGAGGTCGCCGACGGCGCGCTGTTCGACTCCGCGCTCTCCATCGAGATGACCCTCAGCGGCGACACTCTGATGGTGGGCCGCTCGCAGTCCGGCACCGCGTTCGACGTGACCTCCGGCGACAAGATGTACGACAAGAAGAAGTACGGCGAGGCCTGCTTCCCCGTCGGGTTCGCGGGTGGCGAGCGGCTGATCCAGGTCGCGTCCTGCGGCGCCGGCGGCGCCAACGAGCACGACGAGGTCCAGGAGCTCGACCCGAAGACCGGCAAGGTCAAGTGGACCCAGAAGTTCGACAAGGGCTGGCGCGTCTCGCGCGCCTACTCCGTCGACCCTGTGGTCGTCTACAGCACCAACGAGGACAAGAAGGCGTGGAACATCTCCACGCTCGGCGCCGACGGATCGATCCGTTCCCAGGTCGACGTCGACGAGGACTTCTCCGCCGACTGCGGCTGGGCCATCCTCGCCCGTGACCTCCAGGGCTGCGAGGGCGTCGTCGTCGAGGGGGACACCCTCTACCTGCCCACCAAGGCGACCACCGGGGCCAACGAGATCGTCGCGATCAGCCTCGCCACCGGCAGGGAGAAGTGGCGGGTGAAGTCCCCCGCGGCGGACTCGATGGTGCCCATGAAGGCCGAGGGCGGCAACCTCGTCGCCTACGTGGAGCCGTCGTACGACGGGGGCGGCCGGGTCGTCTCCGTCCCGACCGCGGGCAGCAGCCACGAACCGGTCACGCTGCTGCAGAACCCGCAGGGCACCGCGTCCATCGAGAACAGCTTCTTCAGCAAGTCGATCGACTGGGTCGACGGCCGCTTCTACATCTCGACGACCCGGCTGACCGGCAACGACGAGACGAAGGAGAAGCTGATGCTCGCCTACGGCAAGTGAGGCGCGCAGCAGCGGCGAGGCGCGCCGGCCCCGGCCGGCCGGCGCTCTCGCCCCTTCCGGTCCCTTTCCCGCCGCCGCCCGTCCCCTTCGTCGAGTCATTCGAGGTGTCCACGTCATGACGCAGCCGCCCCAGCCGCCCCAGCCGCCCCGCCAGCCGGGCTTCGGCCCGCCGCCCGAGCCGTCCGAGCCGTCCGAGCCGCCCGAGCCCGAGCAGCAGGGGCAGCAGCGGCCCGAGCCGTCGGCCCCGCAGGCTCCCGCGGCTCCGCAGGCCCAGCCGGGCTTCGGCCCGCCGCCCGAGCCCTCGCCGACGCCCCAGCCGCAGACGCCGCCGGCGCAGCAGCCGCCGTCCGCACCGGGCGGGCCCGACCTCAGCAAGACCCCGGAACCGGGCTACGGCCACCCGCAGGCCCCCCAGCCCCCGCAGCAGTCGCCCCAGGCGCCCCCGCAGACCCCGCCGCCGACCGCTCCGGCGCCGGGCGGTCCGCAGCCGCCGCCCGGGTACGGCTACCCGCAGCAGCCTCCGGCCGGGTACGGCTACCCGCAGCAGCCTCCGGCCGGTTACGGATACCCGGGTCAGCCGCGGCCCGGTCAGCCCGGTGGCCACGGCCAGCCGCAGCCGCCGTACGGCTACCCCCAGCAGCCCTACGGCCAGCCCGGCTACGGCGGCTACCTCCAGCAGCCGACCATGCCGATGCAGCCGCAGCCCGGACGGCCCGGCGGCGGACGGAAGATCAACGCACAGCTGGCGATCGTCGTGGCGGCGGTCGTGGCCATCGCCCTGATCGTCGGCAGCGGTGTCTGGTACGCCTCGTCCAGCGGAGACGACAAGAAGAACACGGCGAACTCGGGCGACAGCGGCGACACGAAGGGCGCCGAGGGCGGCGGCTCCGGCGGTGACACCGCCGGCGGCGACGAGAAGGCCCCGGCCGACCCCTCCGCCAAGGTCCTCTTCCAGGTCCCGGCGCCGAAGGTCCCGAAGGACACCACGACCATCGTCACCTCCGGCTCCTGGCTGACCGACAAGGTGTACGCCAAGAGCGGCGTCGCCGAGGTCGTCGGGTACGACGCCGTCAAGGGCAGCGAGCTGTGGACGCTCGACCTGCCCGGACCGGTGTGCGAAGCCAGCGACCACGCCACCGAGGACGGCAGGACGGCGATCATCTACAAGCCGAAGATGCCGACGAAGACCGATCCGCAGCGCTGCACGCAGGTCGCGGCCTTCGACCTCGCCACCGGCGAGAAGCTGTGGTCCGAGACGGCCAGGTCCGGCACCCAGGAGATCAGCTTCAACAACGTCACCGTCAGCGGGAACACCGTCGCGGCGGGCAGCACCAGCGGCGGCGCCGCCTGGGACATCACTTCCGGCAAGTCCCTGTGGACGCCCAAGACGTCCGACGCCTGCTACGACTCCGGCTACGGCGGCGGCCCGAAGATGGTCGCGGTGCGCAAGTGCGGTTCGTACGACCAGCGTCAGCTGCACATCCAGACCATCGACCCGAAGGACGGGAAGGTGATCTCGGAGTACAGGATGACCGAGGGCATCGAGTACGCGGCCGTGGTGTCCACCGACCCGCTGGTCGTGGCCGCCGACGTCGGCGACTCCGCCGGTGACGGCAGCGGCATCTCGGACTTCTTCTCCATCGACAACAAGAGCGGCGAGCTGCGGACCCGTATCTCCGCGCCCGGTGAGGAGTTCGCGGCCCGCTGCGACGGCATCACCAAGATCGAGCACTGCACCGGCCTGACCGTCGGCAACGACCGCCTGTACATCGCGACCGAGGAGCACGACGGCACGGGCGAGCACAGCCGGACCAACGAGGTGGTGGTCTTCGACCTGTCGACCGGCAAGCAGACCGGCCAGCGCGCCGACGCGGGCGACGGCTACAGGATCGTCCCGCTGCGCATGGACGGCAACAGCGTCATCGCCTACAAGCGTCCCCCCTACGACAAGGGCGGGCAGATCGTCAGCATCGACGGCGGTTCCCTCAAGGAGACCAAGCTGCTGGAGAACCCGGCGACGGAATCCGTGCGGGACGTGGAGACGCGGATGTCGCCCGACTACTCCGAGATCCTGTACTCGCAGGGCAGCCTGTACATGTCGGACGTGTACGCCAGCGAGTTGTCCTCGGGCGACAAGGAGTACCTGGCGGTCGCTTTCGGTACCGGCTGACCGTTCTCCGGTCCGGTCCGGTCCGGTGCGGCCCGGTCCGTACCGGTCCGCTCGTGAGGCCTGTTCGTACGGCCCCGCCCCCGGGACGGCGAGTTCCGGGGGCGGGGCCGTACGCGTACCGCTCCTCAGGTGCTCACCGCCGCCGAATACGAGAAATTCGGCGATCCGGGGCGATTCTCGCCGGTAGGGGGAGCGCGACGTCGAACAAGCGTGTAGCTTCCGGGACCGGGGAGGCGGCGCACGGGGGTGCGCCCGCGGTTTGGGGGGATGATCGATGGGCGTGCGGTTGATGGTGGTCGACGACCACCGGCTGCTCGCGGAGGCGCTGGCCTCGGCACTGAAGCTGCGGGGGCACCGGGTG
This sequence comes from Streptomyces sp. NEAU-W12, assembly GCF_026242095.1. NCBI lineage: Bacteria > Bacillati > Actinomycetota > Actinomycetes > Kitasatosporales > Streptomycetaceae > Streptomyces > Streptomyces sp. NEAU-W12. The sequence goes on along the minus strand of NZ_JAPJDM010000020.1, from coordinate 59,120 downwards.
CTGGCCGCGGCGGCACCCGTGGCGGGGGCGGCGGATCTGGTGATCAGCAGAGCGCCGGAGGTGTGCCTGCTGGGGACGGCGGCCCCGGCGGAGCCCGGGATCTTCGACCCGGTGGTGAAGGTCAAGCGGGAGCGGCCGCAGGTGGCGGTGGTGGTGCTGGGGCCGGTGCCCAGCCCCCGCGGGATCGCGGCGGCGTTCGCGGCGGGTGCGTCCGGCTACGTCCGGCACGACGAACGCATCGAGGGCGTCGAACGGGCGATCATGAAGGCGCGGGCGGGGGAGGCCGCGGTGGCGCCGCAGCTGCTGCACGGCGCCTTCGGCGAGCTGCTGAACCCGGCGGCCCAGCCGGACGACGAGGGTCAGCGGCTGCTGAGGATGCTCACCCCGCGGGAGGTGGAGGTCCTGGTCCGGGTCGCCGAAGGCGAGGACACCCGGCTGATCGCGGCGGGCATGGGCATAGCCTCGTCCACGGCGCGTACGCATGTGCAGCGCGTCCTGATGAAACTCGGCGTGGGCTCCAGGCTGGAGGCGGCGGCGCTGGCCGCCCGGACGGGGCTGCTGGACCGGGCGGGCCCGGTGCGCAAGGCGTCGCCCTGCGAGGAGTGAACGCGCTGGAGGAGCGAACGCGCTCGCGGGGCGGAGCGCCCGCGGTGCCGGCGCCCGTGTGCTGCCGGTACCGCGGTCGCCCCGCCCCGCCGCGTGCCGCGGGGACTCAGTCGCCCCGCTGTTCCTCTTCCACGGCGTCCACGATGTCCGGGGTCGGCGGAGCCGTGGGCCGCAGTTTCAGCCAGACGAGGAAGAACAGGCCCAGGGCCAGCATGCCCAGGCCGGTCCACAGGTTGATGTTGATGCCCGCGGCCTTGTCGATGTCCGCGTCGGACGCGGTGATGCCCGCGATCGTGACGATGACGCCGTACACCACGAACAGGGCGCCGATGAGGCGGCGGATGTCGAAGAGGCGGGCGGCGGTCGCGGACTTGGTGCGCAGCTCGGAGACCTCCTCCTGGAGGTCCTTGTCCGAATAGTGCGCGGACGACGAGGATGCGGAGTGGGGGCCGGGCCGGGTGGGCCGGGGACGAGGCTGCTCGGAATTGTGTTCGGACATGATCTCTCGGACTCCTCGGTCGGAGCGTGGTCAGAACGAGAACGGGATGTAGCAGGCGGCCGCCAGGATCACCGCGCCCCAGCCGAGCAGTGCCGGCTTGCGGTACCAGGCGTCGTCGCCCTCGGCGGGCGGCTCGGCCATGCCGGGCGAGGTGGTGCCGTAGACCAGGCCCTGGAGGTCCTCGGCCGGCTTGGGTGCGGTGAACAGTGACACCGCGACCATCACCACCGCGCCGGCGACGAAGCCCGCGATCGCGGAGACGAAGTTGGCTCCCTGGTCGGTGGGGATGTCGACGATGCCCTGCTCGTAGAGGATGAAGTAGTTGACCATCGCGGCGGTGGTGCCGGCGAGCAGGCCCCAGAAGCCGGACTTCATCGACGCCCGCTTCCAGAACATGCCGATGATGAAGACCACGAACATCGGCACGTTGAAGAAGGAGAACAGGGTCTGGAGGTAGCTCATGATGTTCGAGAACGACGAGGCCAGGAAGGCCGTGCCGATCGACGCCAGGACCCCGATCACGGTGATCAGCCGGCCGAAGCGGACGTAGTACGCGTCCTCACGTCCCTTCTCCACGTACCGTGCCCAGATGTCGGTGGTGAACACCGTGTTGAAGGCCGAGATGTTGGCCGCCATGCCCGCCATGAACGCGGCCAGCAGACCGGTCACCGCGATGCCCAGGACACCGTTGGGCAGCAGCTGTTCCATGAGGTACGGGATGGCGTCGTTGTACTGGAGATCGGAGTCGGGGGTGCCGATCTGCGGCACCAGGACGGCCGCGACCAGGCCGGGGATCATCACCAGGAAGACGATGAAGATCTTCGGGAACGCGGCGATGAGCGGGGTGCGCTTGGCCGCGGAGAGGTTCTTCGCGGACAGGGCGCGCTGCACCTCGGCGAAGTTGGTCGTCCAGTAGCCGAAGGACAGGACGAAGCCGAGGCCGAGGACGATGGTCAGCCAGTTGGCCCCGAGCGGGTTGTCGCTGCCGATGCCGGTGCCGCCCCAGGAGGTCATGAAGTCGGCGCCGCGGGACTCGGTGAGGGAGTCGGACAGCCCGTCCCAGCCGCCCACGCTCTTCAACCCGAGCACGGTGATCGGGATGAGCGCGGCGAGGATGACGAAGAACTGCAGCACCTCGTTGTAGATGGCCGAGGACAGGCCGCCGAGGGTGATGTACGCGAGCACGAAGAAGCCCGCGACCACGATGGCCACCCACTGCGGCCAGCCCAGCAGCGCCTCGACCACGATCGCCAGCGCGTAGAGGTTGACGCCGGCGATGAGGATGGACGCGCAGGCGAACAGCAGTGCGCTGAGCAGGTGGGCCGCCTTGTCGAAGCGCAGCAGCAGGAACTCGGGGACCGAGCGGACCTTGGAGCCGTAGTAGAACGGCATCATCACCAGGCCGAGGAAGACCATCGCCGGGATGGCGCCGATCCAGTACCAGTGCGTGGTGTAGACGCCGTACTGCGCGCTGTTGGCGGCCATGCCCAGGATCTCGGTGGCGCCCAGGTTGGCGGCGATGAACGCCAGGCCGGTGACCCAGGCGGGCAGGGACCGGCCGGACAGGAAGAAGTCGAGGCTGGTCTTCACGGACTTGCGGGCCGCGAAGCCGATGCCGAGGACGACGACGAAGTAGATCGCGAGGATCAGGTAGTCGAGCCAGTTGGTGGGGAGCCGCAGCTCGGCGGCGAGGTGGAGCGTGCCGACGGGGTCGGCGGGTCCGGCCGGCACGTTCAGTGGTGCAGTCGGGTCTGTGGGGGTCTGCATGAGTACTCGCTTCGTTGCGCGAACCGATACGTCGCGGAACCTAATGCCTCCGTGTTCAGGGATTGAACACGTCCGCCGGTGCTCTTTGTTTGATTGTGATGTGCACTGTCGTGGTGAGTCGTGTTCTGGTATGTTGGTTTCTGTTGAAAGTGTGCGAAGATGTGTGATGACGGCGCCGCGAAGGCGGCGCGGCGAACGGCTCGAATGGAGCGTCCGGCGTGAAGAAGACCTCGACCCGGCTGGCCGACGGTCGCGAACTCATCTACTACGACCTCAGTGACGACACCGTGCGCGACGCGGCCGACCGCCGCCCGCTGGACGCCACCGTCACGACGTCGGAGATCCGCCGCGACCCGCTGCTCGGCGACTCCGTGGCCGTCGCCTCCCACCGCCAGGGCCGCATCTACCACCCGCCGGCCGACGAGTGCCCCCTGTGCCCCTCCGAGGGCGACCGGCTCAGCGAGATCCCCGACTCCTCGTACGACGTCGTGGTCTTCGAGAACCGCTTCCCCTCCCTGGCCGGCGACTCCGGCCGCTGCGAGGTCGTCTGCTTCACCTCCGACCACAACGCCTCCTTCGGCTCCCTGGACGAGGAGCAGGTGCGCCTGGTCCTGGACGCGTGGACGGACAGGACGTCGGAGCTGTCCCATCTGCCCTCCGTCGACCAGGTGTTCTGCTTCGAGAACCGGGGGGCCGAGATCGGCGTCACCCTCCAGCACCCGCACGGGCAGATCTACGCCTACCCCTTCACCACCCCCCGTACCGCCCTGATGCTCCGCCAAGTGGCCGCACACAAGGAGGCATCCGGCGGGGCGAACCTGTTCGACACCGTCCTGGCGGAGGAACTGGCGGGGGAGCGGGTCGTCCTGGAGAGCGACCACTGGGCCGCCTACGTGCCGTACGCCGCGCACTGGCCCTACGAGGTCCACCTGTATCCCAAGCGCCGGGTGCCCGACCTGCTGGGGCTCGACGAGGCGGCACGCGCGGAGTTCCCCCGGGTCTATCTGGAACTGCTGCGACGGTTCGACCGGATCTTCGGCGAGGGCGAGCCCCCGACCCCGTACATCGCGGCCTGGCACCAGGCCCCGTTCGGCGCGCTGGAGGAGTTCGACGGGGTCACGCGCGACGACTTCGCGCTCCACCTCGAGCTTTTCACCATCCGCCGCACATCCGGCAAGCTGAAGTTCCTCGCGGGCTCCGAGTCCGGCATGAACGTGTTCATCAACGACGTGCCGCCGGAGCGCGCGGCCGAGCGACTGCGGGAGGTAGCGAGTTCATGAGCGGGAAGTACCTGGTCACGGGTGGCGCGGGCTACGTCGGAAGTGTCGTCGCCCAGCACCTGCTGGAGGCGGGCCACGAGGTCGTCGTCCTGGACGACCTCTCCACCGGGGTACGCGAGGCCGTCCCGGCCGGTGCCTCCTTCGTCGAGGGCGACATCCGCGACGCGGCGGTCTGGCTGGACCCCTCCTTCGACGGCGTGCTGCACTTCGCCGCGTCCTCCCAGGTCGGCGAGTCCGTCGTGAAGCCCGAGAAGTACTGGGAGAACAACGTCGGCGGCACCATGGCCCTGCTCGGCGCCATGCGCGGGGCGGGGGTGCGCCGACTGGTGTTCTCCTCCACGGCGGCCACCTACGGCGAGCCCGAGCAGGTCCCGATCGTCGAGTCCGCCCCGACCCGCCCCACCAACCCCTACGGCGCCACCAAGCTCGCCGTCGACCACATGATCACCGGCGAGGCGGCGGCCCACGGCCTGGGCGCGGTCTCGCTGCGCTACTTCAACGTGGCCGGCGCGTACGGACAGTACGGTGAGCGGCACGATCCCGAGTCCCACCTGATCCCGCTCGTCCTCCAGGTGGCCCAGGGCCGCCGCGACGCGATCAGCGTCTACGGCGACGACTACCCGACGCCGGACGGCACCTGCGTGCGCGACTACATCCACGTCGCCGACCTGGCCGAGGCCCACCTGCTGGCCCTGACCGCGGCGACCCCCGGCGAACACCTCGTCTGCAACCTCGGCAACGGCAGCGGCTTCTCCGTCCGCGAGGTGATCGAGACGGTCCGCCGGGTCACCGGCCACCCGGTCCCCGAGACCGTGGCCCCCCGCCGGGGCGGCGACCCGGCGGTCCTGGTGGCGTCGGCCGCCGCGGCCCACGAGAGACTGGGCTGGAAGCCGACCCGCCCGGACCTCGCCGGAATCGTCGCGGACGCGTGGGAGTTCGCGCAGCGGCAGCAGCAGAGCAAGCAGTAGCAGGACAACCGGGTCCGGGATCGGGCCCGGGATCGGGTTCGGGATGACGAAGGGTCAGGGCCAGGGCATGAACGCCATGAGCGAGTCCACCACCGGCGAGGCGGCCGCGGGAGCGGTCGGCGAGCGATTCCGGGAACTGTACGGAGCCGAGCCGCAGGGCGTCTGGGCGGCACCGGGCCGGGTCAACCTCATCGGCGAGCACACCGACTACAACGACGGCTTCGTCATGCCGTTCGCCCTGCCGCACACCGCGGTCGCGGCGGTCTCCCGGCGCGACGACGGCATCCTGCGCCTGCACTCCGCCGAGGTGGCGGCGCCGGTCGTGGAACTGACGGTGGACTCCCTCACCCCCGGCGCGGACAAGAACTGGACCGCCTACCCGGCGGGCGTGGTCTGGGCCCTGCGCGAGGCCGGTCACGCCGTGACCGGCGCGGACATCCACCTCGCCTCGACGGTCCCGGCCGGCGCCGGCCTGTCCTCCTCGGCGGCCCTGGAGGTCGTCGTCGCCCTGGCCCTCAACGACCTGTACGCACTGGACCTGCGCGGCTGGCAGCTGGCCCGCCTGTGCCAGCGCGCGGAGAACGTGTACGTCGGCGCCCCGGTCGGCATCATGGACCAGACGGCGTCCGCCTGCTGCGAGAGCGGGCACGCCCTGTTCCTCGACACCCGCGACCTCTCCCAGCGCCAGATCCCCTTCGACCTCGCCGCCGAGGGCATGCGCCTGCTGGTGGTCGACACCCGGGTCAAGCACAGCCACAGCGAGGGCGAGTACGGCAAGCGCCGCGCCGGCTGCGAGAAGGGCGCCGCCCTCCTGGGCGTCGACGCCCTGCGGGACCTCCCGCACGCCGACCTCGACGCGGCGCTGGAGCGGCTGGGCGACGGCGAGGACGAGGTGCGCCGCCTGGTCCGGCACGTGGTGACGGAGGACGAGCGGGTCGAACAGGTCGTCGCCCTCCTGGAAGCGGGCGACACCCGCGCCATCGGCCCGGTCCTCGTCGCGGGCCACGCCTCGCTGCGCGACGACTTCCGGGTCTCCTGCCCGGAACTCGACCTGGTCGTCGACACGGCCGTCGCCTCCGGCGCCCTCGGCGCCCGCATGACCGGCGGCGGCTTCGGCGGCTCGGCCATCGTCCTGGCCGAGGAGACCGACGTCCCGGCCATCACCAAGGCAGTCGAGGACGCCTTCACGACCGCGGGCTTCAAGGCCCCCCGGGTCTTCGAGGCGGTGCCTTCGGCGGGGGCGCGACGGGTGGCCTGAGGGGACCGGGTTCAGTCCTCCGGGCTGTTCTCCCCCACCGAGCGGCCCGTCGGGCAGACCGGATGCCGGCGACGGCGGCGGCAACCGCGCAGCCGAAGCCGGCATCCCGGCGGGCGACGCCCCGCCCCCGGAACTCCTCGGCCCGGCCGTCGCCCACGCGGTCGCACTCGGCGAGGGTCCCGTCGAGCAGGACGTACTCCGGTTCATGCTCGCGCAGGGGCCTTCAGCAGGCCAGGCGCCTGGGCAGCCAGGAGGCCGATCACCGCGGCGGTGCAGGCGTGGGCGGTGCCGACCGAGATCCCGAAGCCGGCGGCTGTCCGGGCCAGGGTGTCGTGCTTGCGCAGATACACCAGAGTGACGAGCGCGCGTGGGTGCGGCGGGAGCTTGCAGCGGCGGTCACCCTCGCGGGTGACGATGAGTATGGTTACCCACTCCACCAGCGCATGGGGCAGGTCGACTGCCCCATGCGCTGGTGGACCAACGAGGCACCTGAGCTGATGAGTTGAGACTTCGAACATCTCCCTCAACGGCACAGGTGCCTAGTGCGTCGTGCCCTCGACGGCGTCACCCCACCGGTGACCACTCTGAAAACGCTCAATGAACCCATCGCGGCGACGTCATGCAGCCGTGTGGACAACTGCAGCTGCGGCCCGGCCGCGCCCCCGCCTCCGCGACACGGTGGGTTCCAGAACCGAGTGCCTGCGCCCTCGCTGACGAGGACCCGCTGTCACCTCGTTTGCGGCGACGGGCGCTACCAGATCCTGATTTTCGTGATCTTGTGGATGGGCTCACCTGGAATGTTACCGAAATGCCACTTGTCCACGGTCGCGCTGGTCGCCGGCGCGCCCAGCCTCGGCACGTACTCCAACGTGACCTTGTTGTCTCCGGTCCAGATCCGGTCCACGCCGTAGATCGCCACGCTCTGCACGCCGGCGTTGGCGAAGCAGAGGGAGCCGCCTGCGTTGTGAAGCGACAGGAGACCCAGTCCATTGCAATCGGTGCGGTTGATGGCGGACGCCGACGAAGCAGGCAGCACAACGGCCATGGCTCCGGCCGCCGCGACTACCGCGAGGCGTGTGATGAAGCGCTTCACTGGTGAGTTGTTCCTTCCATGGTGGTGTGGTGCCGCCGAGGGCCACAGCGCACGGCGGCATCGCAGGGACGCACGCGCCTCCCATCAGCGCAACGTGGGAGAAGGCGCTCCCGTTCACCACTTGAGCGCCTTTCCTCGGACGCGGTCGCGATCTCCCTCCACGTCTGTTGGCCTCTCGCCCGAAGGCGCGTCTCCACGCTCCCGGCAGAGCGCCGGAACCGGTCGCGCCCCGGCGGTTCGGAGCCCGGACGGTCCGACGAGCCCCGACGTCTCACCCCAGCGGCTTGACCAGCGTGTACTCGGTGATGCCCGGCGGGTAGTCCGGGATCACGCAGACCACCTCGTAGCCGTGGCGCCGGTAGAACTCCGGGGCCTGGAAGTCCCAGGTCTCCACGCGGGAGGAGCGGCAGCCGCGGGCCGCGGCGAGGCGTTCCGCCTCGGTCAGCAGGAGGGTGCCGAGGCCCGCTCCGCGGTGGCGTCCGTCGACCCACAGGTACGTCACGTGCAGCCAGGTCGCCCAGGTGTGGCCGACCAGGCCGCCCGCGAGACCGCCGGCCGGGTCCGACGCCCACACGTGCAAAGGGGAGTCGCGTTCCTGTGGGGTTCCGCGCAGCGCCCGCAGGACCGGCGACGCCGCCGTGTTGGTGTCCCGCAGCCGCCTGCGGAGCAGATCACGTCGGGCCTTGTCGACTTCAGTCTCCAGACGAAACATGCGGCTCACCATAAACGCGCAGGAGCGCAAGTTCTGCAAAGAGGCTTCCGCTCCCGGCCCCCGTCCGTACTCTGATGGGCAACGCCGGTGGGGGCCGGCGCCGTTCAGGGGGCGAGGCACCCGGGTACGCGATCCGGGGCGGGGCGGCGGGGACGTGCGGCGGCGGCCGGGCGGCTTCCGGCGACCCGTCCCGGTGCCGGTGCCGTCCTCCGACTCCGACGCCAGAGGTAGTCCCCTGCTCTGCGGAGAGCATGGGGGAGGGGGTTTCGTGCAACGTGTCCGAGTCCTGGTCGTCGACGACCACCGCATCTTCGCCGAGTCGCTCGCCGCGGCCCTGGCCGCCGAGCCGGACGTCGAGGTGTCCGCGGCGGGCAGCGGCCCGGCCGCACTGCGCTGCCTGGAGCGGGCCGCCGGTGAGGGGCGGCGGTTCGACGTCCTGCTCGTCGACGCCGACCTGGGGGGCAGGGTGCCGGCCGGCCGGTCCGCCGTACCCGTCCAGGCGGGCGACGAGGACGGCCCGGTCGACGGGACGTCCCTGGTCACCGGGGTGCGCTCGGTCCACCCGCAGGTACGGATCGTCGTGCTCGCCGAGAAGGACGATCCGCGCCGCGCCGCGCTCGCCCTCCAGGCCGGCGCCGGCGGCTGGGTCGCCAAGGACTGCTCGCTGAGCCGGCTGCTCACCGTCGTGCGGGGCGTGCTGCGCGACGAGACGCATCTGCCGCCCGCCCTGCTCACCGGGGTCCTGCGCGAACTCACCACCGCCCGCAAGCACCGCACCGAGAGCGAGCGGCTCGTGGAGTCCCTGACCCCGCGCGAGCGGGAGGTGCTGCGGTGCATGGTCGCGGGCCTGGGGCGCAAGGCCGTCGCCGAGCGCCTGTACCTGTCCCCGCACACCGTCCGTACGCACATGCAGAACGTGCTCGGCAAACTGGGCGTGCACTCCACCCTCGCCGCCGTCGCCCTCGCCCGGCGGGCGGGTGTCGGGCCCGTCGACCTAACCGGGGGTGTTGTCGAACGGGGCGGTCAGCTGGCGTAGCAGGCTCGCCAGTTCGGCGCGTTGGGCGCGGGGGAGTTCGGCGAGGATCGCCCGCTCCTGCGCCAGCAGCCCGGCCAGCGCCTGGTCGCCGCGGTCCCGGCCCTCGTCCGTGAGGCGGACCAGGACCCCGCGCCGGTCGTTGGGGTCGGGCAGGCGCTCCACCAGACCCTTCTTGGTCAGGCGGTCGATGCGGTTGGTCATCGTGCCCGAGGTGACCAGCGTCTGCGTGAGGAGCTGCCCCGGCGAGAGCTGGTAGGGGGCGCCCGCGCGGCGCAGCGCGGTCAGGACGTCGAACTCCCAGGGCTCCAGACCGTGCGCGGCGAAGGCCAGTCTGCGGGCCCGGTCCAGGTGCCGGGCGAGCCTGCTCACCCGGCTGAGCACCTCGAGCGGTTCCACGTCGAGGTCCGGGCGCTCCCGGCGCCATGCTGCGACCAGCCGATCGACCTCGTCCTCCATGACGATCAGTGTAGTGGTTGTGTCGACGTGAAGTCTCTTGACATCAAGTTTCTTGACGTCGGAGTGGGAGGTGCGGAGCGGCGGGCGCCCGTCAGTCCGGTCGCCGGCCGGTGGCCGATCTCCGGGAGACCCGCGCCCGCGTCCGCGCCCGCCGGGATCCCGGCGGGCGCGGACCGGTCCCGCCGGCCTGCTGTCAGTCGACGGGGGCGACCCGGATCAGGTTGCCGTCCGGGTCCGCGACGACGAAGGTGCGCCCGAACACCTCGTCGCTCGGCTCGCTGACCACTCGGACCCCTTTCCCCGTCCACCTCGCGAACCGGCGGTCGATCGCCTCGGGCCCGCCGGGCAGCATGAGACAGACCTCGCTGGTGCGCGGCACTGCCGGGGTGGGGCCGTCGGTCTGCCCGCTCCACAGCGCGAGGTCCGCGCCGCCGCCGAGGCCGAAGGCGATGTACGCGGGGCTCTGGAAGGTGGGTTCGATCTCGAGGAGGTCCGCGTAGAAGCGGGCGGCTTCCGGCGCGTCGTTGACGTAGACGATGAACGCGATCGAGGACGACATGGCTCGCTCCCTGGGTCGGTCTGACCGGACGACTGGAGCATGCGCGTCATACATGACGGATCCCGTCACGTTTTCTGGGATTCTCCCTCCCGTGACTCCGGATCGTTTCTTCTCGTTGTTGCTGGCGCTGCAGTCCCGGGAGACCGCGACGACCGCCGAGCTGGCGGCTCAAGTCGGCGTGTCGGTGCGTACCGTCCTCAGGGACGTGCAATGGCTGCAGGAAGCAGGCTTCCCCCTGCTGGTCCGGCGCGGCCGTGGGGGCGGGGTGACACTTCTGCCCGGTGGGCTGCTCGACACGGCACGGCTCACTCCGGGCGAACGGGACCATCTCGCGCTCTACGGCCTCGACGACATGCAGCGCGAGCAACTGGGAGCCACGGCCGACACCCGGCGCGCGCACCAGAAGGTGCGCCCGAGACTGCGTCCGTCGGCCGGTGACGTACTGCCGCTGAGCGCGGTCGTGACCACCGACAACAGGCCCTGGTACTTCCGGGACGCCGAGGGTCTGCCTCCGGCGGCACTGGTGGGCGACCTGCGGCGCGGCGTGCGGTTGCGTATCCGCTACCGCAGACCCGACGAGGAGGAGCCCACGTGGCGGGTGGTCGACCCCTACGGCCTGCTGGCCAAAGCCGGCCGGTGGTATCTCGTCGCCGACTGCGCGAGCCGTCCGCGCCTCTACGTGCTGGAACGGCTCGTCGACTGGGAGCCGATGCGGGCGGCCGGCCGGCTGCGTCCGGGCGCGACCCTGAAGGGTGTCGCAGCAGAACTGACGGCACGCTGGGAGAACCCGGACTCCTTCCAGATCCACGCCGAACTCGACCTGGACCGGGTGGGTCTGGCGAGGCGCGTCCTCGGCCGCCGGCTGACCCTGCGGGAGGCCGCGGGGGCGCACCGGGTGGCCATCACGGTGAGCGGTCGGGGTGTGGAAGACGTCCGCCTGCTCCTGCAGTTCGGCGCCAGCGTCACCGTGACCGGCCCCGCGGAAGCCCGGGAGCACATCCGGCGACTCGCCGCGCAGGTCCTTCAGGGGTATTCCTAGTGCTGTGACCGCGTAGCTCGCGTCACCTTCGCCAGAACAGGTGATGCGTCACGCCGCTCGGGCTGGGCACGACCTCCAGGTGGAACCGGTCGAGCAGTTCATCGGGGGTCTCCCACAGGCGTAGTCCGGACCCGAGCTTTACCGGCGAGACCGCCACATGCAGGGTGTCGACGAGGTCGGCATCAAGGAACTGCCGGATGGTGGTGACCCCGCCGCCGAGTCGGACGTCCTTGCCCTGCGCCGCTTCCCGCGCCCGTGCGAGGACCGTGGCCGGGGCGCCGTCGACGAAGTGGAACGTGGTGTCGGAGAGCGTGAACGACGGACGCTCGTGGTGAGTCATGACGAACACCGGGGTGCGGAACGGGGGCTCCTCCCCCCACCAGCCGCGCCACTCATGGTCGCTCCAGGGCCCGCGCCGGGGCCCGAACTTGTTGCGGCCCATGATCTCGGCACCGATGTCGCGTGCGAAGTCTCGCGTGAAGTAGTCGTCGAGGCCCCGGCTCCCCCCGGGATCCGTGCGCATGGGCCAGCTCGCCGTGGCTCCGGCCCAGGCGAACAGCCTCTCGGGATGGTCGTAGCCGAACGGCCGCTCGAGACTCTGGTGCTCACCGGCACCGATTCCGTCACTCGAGACGTTGAAGTTCATGACTTTCAGCAGTTGATCCACGTGTTTCCTCGTCAGGTCCTGTCGCATCATGGTGTGGCGGGGCGCCGCACATCATGACGTCGAACGGGACGTGGCCGGATCGACAGCAGCCCGCAACTTTTTTCCAAGGCGCGTCAGGAAGCGGCCTCGTCGGCGGTGGGGCCGTAGCGGACGCGGACGGCATCGGGGTGGCCGGGGTGGCTGCCGCGACCACTCACATGCGTGCGACGGACGTCACCGCCCATCCAAGGAGTGTGTCTCGTACATGCGTACCGCGACCAGCAGGCCGGAGGCGGCGGCGATGGCCCAGATGGCGGTGGTGAGGCTGTAGGCGTCGGCGAGGGCTCCGGCGAGGAGGGCGCGACGGCGAAGCCCCCGTCGCGCCACAGGCGGTAGACGCCGACGGCGCGGGCGCGCCAGGCGGGGTGGGCGACGTCGCCGATGACGGCGAGCAGGGTGGGGTAGACCAGGGCGGTGCCGATGCCGAGGAGGACCTGGGCGGTGGCCCAGACGCCGAAGGTGGTGCCGGCGGCGACGAGGGCGATGGCCGCTGCCTGCAGGAGCATTCCGGCGGTGATCAGGTGCTTGCGGCCGAACCCGTGTACCTGGACTGGAACGCCACCACCCCGTGCACCCACGGGTGGGCGGGGCGATGCGCCCGTACCTGGCGGACCGGCTCGGCAACCCCTCCACCTTCCCGGCCCCGGAGGGCGCCGTCGGGGCGGGCGACCGCCTCCGGACCGTCTCCCTCACCGACCTGCTTCCCGAAAGCCGCGTCCGGGCCGACCATCGACTCGGCACTGAGCACACCGAACCACTCAGGCAGAACGACCGAACTCCAGGAGGCTCCGCGCCCGTGGTCACCGACTCCCTCTGGGACCCCGCCCAGTACCTGCGGCACACCGGTCACCGCACCCGCCCCTTCCTCGACCTCCTCGCCCGCGTCCCCGCACTCCCCGGCGATCCGCCCCGCATCGCCGACCTCGGCTGCGGCGCCGGCAACGTCACCGCGCTGCTCGCCGAGCGCTGGCCGCGCGCCCGCGTCACCGGCTACGACAACTCGCCCGAGATGCTCGGCACGGCGGAGGCCGGCCACGCGGGCCCCACCCCCGGCGGCGGCCGGATCGGCTTCGCCCGCGCCGACGTCCGCACCTGGGCGCCCGGGCCGGGCCGGCCGTACGACCTGATCGTCAGCAACGCCGCCCTGCACTGGATCCCCGGACACGCGGACCGGTTCGCGCACTGGGTGGCGGGTCTCGCGCCCGGCGGCACCCTCGCCTTCCAGGTGCCCGGCAACTTCGACGCCCCCAGCCACACCCTGCTGCGCGACCTCGCCGCCTCCCCGCCCTGGCGCGACCGCCTGGACGGCGTCCTGCGGCACGACGGCGCCGTGCTCCGGCCGGAGGCCTACCTGGAGCGGCTGACCGGCCCCGGCTGCACCGCCGACGTGTGGGAGACGACGTACCTTCACCTGCTCCAGGGGGAGGACCCCGTACTGGACTGGGTCAAGGGCACCACCCTGCGCCCCGTCCTCACCGCCCTCGCCGACGACCCGCGGGCACGCGACGCGTTCCTCACCGCCTACCGGTCCGCCCTGCGCGCCGCCTACCCGGCCGGGCCGCACGGCACCCCGTACCCCTTCCGGCGCGTCTTCGCCGTGGCCCGGAAGGGGGAGTGATCCGGCTCGGGGGGTGCGGTCCGGATGGGTGACGGGGACATGGATCACATCGTCAATGGATCACATCGTCATCGACGACGTACCACACGCGGTGGTCGCCGACGCGCAGGCGGCGGGCTGCCGGCCCACAGGCGGCGGAGCTGGTGGGGGCGAGGTTCCTCGGCGAGGCCGTCGACCGCTTCGTGGACGGAGGCCGGCCCGGCCGGATCGTCCCGGAGGAACCGCGCGGCCCGTTCACACGACCCCGTCCGCGACGAGCGCGTCGACGGCGTCCTCGGACAGGCCCAGCTCGGTGAGGAGGGAGCGGGTGTGCTCGCCCAGTGCGGGGACGGCCTCCATGCGGGGCGCGCCCCCGGTCGGGCCCGGCGGGGCCAGTGCCGGGACGGGGCCGGCCGGTGTCGGCACCTCGTGCAGGCGGCCGCGCGCGGCCAGCTGCGGGTGCTCCCACACCTCGGCGAGGGTGTTCACCCGCGCGTTGGCCACGGGCACCGCGCTGAGCAGCTCCGTCGCCTCGGTGCCGGACAGCTCCGTGAACCGGGCCGCGATCAGCCGCCCCAACGCCTCCCGATGCGTGTTGCGGGCCGCGTTGTCCGCGTAGTGCGGGTGGTCGGCCAGCTCCGGGCGCTCCAGGAAGACCTCGCAGAACCCGCGCCACTCGCGTTCGTTCTGCACCGCCGTCATGACGACCCCGCCGTCGCCCGCGGTGAACGGGCCGTACGGGTAGATCGTGGCGTGGGCGGCGCCCGCCCGGGGCGGCGGCCCGGCACCGTCGAAGGCGTAGTACAGCGGGAAGCCCATCCACTCCACGGTGGCCTCCAGCATCGACACGTCCAGATGCGTGCCCTGCCCCGTCCGCCCCCGTTCCAGCAGCGCGCCGAGGACCGAGCTGTAGGCGTACATCCCGGCGGCGATGTCGGACACCGGGATGCCCGCCTTGGCCACGGAGTCCTCCGTGCCCGTGACGGACAGCAGCCCCGCCTCGGACTGCACCAGCAGGTCGTACGCCTTCAGCTCCTCGTAGGGGCCGGGGGCGCCGTAGCCGGAGATGTCGCACACGATCAGCTCCGGGTGCTCCGCCCGCAGCTGCCGAGCGCCGAGCCCGGCCCGGGCCGCCGCCCCCGGGGCCAGGTTCTGCAGGAAGACGTCGGCCCCCGCGATCAGGCGGCGCAGCAGCTCCGCGCCCCGCGGGTCCTTGATGTCGAGGGTGAGGGACTCCTTGTTGCGGTTCACCCACACGAAGTGCGAGCTCAGCCCTCGTACACGGGTGTCGTAGGCCCGGGCGAAGTCCCCCGTCCCGGGACGCTCCACCTTGATCACCCGCGCGCCGAGGTCGGCGAGCTGACGGCTCGCGTAGGGAGCGGCGATCGCCTGTTCGAGCGAGACGACGGTGATTCCCCGGAGCGGCTGCATGCGTGCCCTAGTTCTTCCGGTGCCCGATCAGCCGGGGCTTCTGCTCCAGGCCGTCGAGGCCGTGCCAGGCCAGGTTGACCAGGTGCGCGGCCACCTCCGCCTTCTTCGGTTTGCGGACGTCCAGCCACCACTGGCCGGTCAGCGCCACCATCCCGACCAGCGCCTGCGCGTACAGCGGAGCCAGCTTCGAATCGAAGCCGCGGTTCCTGAACTCGCGGCCCAGGATGTCCTCCACCTGCGTGGCGATGTCCGAGATGAGGGAGGCGAAGGTGCCCGTGGACTGCGGGATCGGGGAGTCGCGGACCAGGATGCGGAACCCGTCCGTGTACTCCTCGATGTAGTCCAGCAGCGCGAACGCCGCCTGCTCGCACAGCTCCCGCGGATGGCCCGCGGTCAGCGAACCCGTCACCATGTCCAGCAGACGCCGCATCTCGCGGTCCACCACCACCGCGTACAGGCCCTCCTTGCCGCCGAAGTGCTCGTACACCACCGGCTTGGACACCCCGGCCTTCGCCGCGATCTCCTCCACCGACGTGCCCTCGAAGCCCTTCTCGGCGAACAGGGTGCGGCCGATCTCCAACAACTGCTGACGGCGCTCCGCGCCGGTCATCCGGGTGCGGCGGGCACGCCGCGGCCTGTCATTGCTCGGGGTGCTGCTGGAGTCGGTCGCCACGGCGACCATCATGCCGCCTCGGCCGCCTCCCGCCCCCGCCGGGAGTCGCCTTCCCCGGTGTCACGACGCGAATCGATACGCGAGCGTGACGGCCAGCGTACGTCGTACGCCCAGCCCAGCTTCTCGAACCAGCGGATCAGCCGGGCACTCGAATCGACCTGCCCCCGCTCCACACCGTGCCGCGCGGACGTCGGATCGGCGTGATGCAGGTTGTGCCACGACTCGCCGCAGGACAGCACCGCCAGCCACCACACGTTGCCCGAACGGTCCCGCGACCTGAAGGGCCGCTTGCCCACCGCGTGGCAGATCGAGTTGATCGACCACGTCACATGGTGCAACAACGCCACCCGGACGAGTGACCCCCAGAAGAAGCCCGTGAACGCACCCCACCAGGACATCGTCACCAGACCGCCGATCAGTGCCGGCAACGCCAGCGACACCCCCGCCCACAGCAGGAACTGGCGGGAGATCGCGCGCAGCGTCCGGTCCCTGATCAGATCCGGCGCGTACTTGTCCTGCGGAGTCTGCTCCTCGTCGAACATCCAGCCGAGATGAGCCCACCACAGGCCTTTCATCAGCGCCGGCAGCGACTCCCCGTACCGCCACGGCGAATGCGGGTCGCCCTCCGCGTCCGAGAACTTGTGGTGCTTGCGGTGGTCCGCCACCCACCGCACCAGCGGGCCCTCCACCGCCATCGAGCCCGCCACCGCCAGCGCGATCCTGAGCGGCCGCTTCGCCTTGAACGAACCATGCGTGAAATGACGGTGGAAACCGACGGTGATGCCGTGGCAGCCGAGGAAGTAGAAGAACACCAGCAGACCGAGATCCAGCCAGCTCACCCCCCAGCCCCAGGCCAGCGGCACCGCCGCCAGCACCGCCAGGAACGGGACGATGATGAAGACCAGCAGCGTGATCTGCTCGACCGAACGCTTGCGCTCCCCGCCCAGCGTGGCGGAGGGGACGGCTGCGGAATCGGCGCCGGCTCCGGGGCCGGAGGACGGCGGCTCCTTCGAGGCGTCGTCAATGACGTCAGGACGTGAGGTCATACGTGTCCCCTGTGGGGTATGAGGGTTGAGGGTGGCACCGGGTCACCGGAACCGGGCAGCACTTCCTACGGGACCGTAACCTACGGCATCGTAAGTATGGCAGCGCGTGGACCGGCGGCAAGAACCCACGAGCCTGCGCTTCCCGGCCGCCACCTATCCTGGAAACCGGTCGGACAGCGCGGTCCGCTCTGATTTCTTCCCGTATGCCCGGCCCGTATGCGGCGCCAGCCGCCCGAGCCGCCGTCCGGGTTCCCCTCCAGACCAGCTTCAACACTGCAAGGAGCCGCACCTGTGAGCAGTGCCGACGACCAGGCCGTGTCCACGGCGACCACAAGCAGCGAACTGCGGGCCGACATCCGCCGCCTGGGTGACCTCCTCGGAGAGACCCTCGTCCGCCAGGACGGTCCCGAACTCCTCGACCTCGTCGAGAAGGTCCGCCGACTCACCCGCGAGGACGGCGAGGCCGCAGCCGAACTGCTGCGCGGCACCGAACTCGACACCGCCGCCAAGCTGGTCCGCGCCTTCTCCACCTACTTCCACCTGGCGAACGTCACCGAGCAGGTGCACCGCGGCCGCGAACTGCGCGCCCGCCGCGCCACCGAGGGCGGCCTGCTCGCCCGCACCGCCGACCGCCTCAAGGACGCCGATCCCGAGCACCTGAGCGAAACCGTGCGGCACCTCAACGTCCGCCCCGTCTTCACCGCCCACCCCACCGAGGCCGCCCGCCGCTCCGTCCTCAACAAGCTGCGCCGCATCGCCGCCCTCCTCGACACCCCCGTCATCGAGAGCGACCGGCGCCGCCTCGACACCCGCCTCGCCGAGAACATCGACCTCGTCTGGCAGACCGACGAACTGCGCGTCGTCCGCCCCGAACCCGCCGACGAGGCCCGCAACGCCATCTACTACCTCGACGAACTCCACGCCGGCGCCGTCGGCGACGTCCTCGAGGACCTCACCGCCGAACTCGAGCGGGCCGGCGTCACCCTCCCCGACGACACCCGCCCCCTCACCTTCGGCACCTGGATCGGCGGTGACCGCGACGGCAACCCCAACGTCACCCCCCAGGTCACCTGGGACGTCCTCATCCTCCAGCACGAACACGGCATCAACGACGCCCTGGAGATGATCGACGAGCTCCGCGGGTTCCTCTCCAACTCCATCCGCTACGCCGGCGCCACCGAGGAACTGCTGGCCTCCCTGCAGGCCGACCTCGACAACCTCCCCGAGATCAGCCCCCGCTACAAGCGCCTCAACGCCGAGGAGCCCTACCGGCTCAAGGCCACCTGCATCCGCCAGAAGCTCGAGAACACCAAGCAGCGCCTCGCCCAGGACACCCCCCACCAGGCAGGCCGCGACTACCTCGGCACCGGCGAACTCCTCGCCGACCTGCGGATCATCCAGACCTCCCTGCGCGAACACCGCGGCGGCCTCTTCGCCGACGGCCGCCTCGCCCGCACCATCCGCACCCTCGCCGCCTTCGGCCTCCAGCTCGCCACCCTCGACCTGCGCGAACACGCCGACGCCCACCACCACGCCCTCGGTCAGCTGTTCGACCGGCTCGGTGAGGAATCCTGGCGCTACACCGACATGCCCCGCGAGTACCGCACCAAGCTCCTCGCCAAGGAACTCCGCTCGCGCAGGCCCCTCGCCCCCACCCCCGCACCCGTCGACGCGGCCGGCGAGAAGACCCTCGGCGTCTTCCAGACCGCCAGGCGCGCCCTCGAGATCTTCGGCCCCGAAGTCATCGAGTCCTACATCATCTCCATGTGCCAGGGCGCCGACGACGTCTTCGCCGCGGCCCTCCTCGCACGGGAGGCCGGACTGATCGACCTCCACGCCGGCTGGGCGAAGATCGGCATCGTCCCCCTGCTGGAGACGACGGACGAACTCAAGGCCGCCGACACCATCCTCGAGGACATGCTCTCCGACCCGTCCTACCGGCGCCTCGTCGCGCTGCGGGACGACGTCCAGGAAGTCATGCTCGGCTACTCCGACTCCTCCAAGTTCGGCGGCATCACCACCAGCCAGTGGGAGATCCACCGCGCCCAGCGCCGACTGCGCGACGTCGCCCACCGCTACGGCGTACGCCTGCGCCTCTTCCACGGCCGCGGCGGCACCGTCGGCCGCGGCGGCGGCCCCACCCACGACGCCATCCTCGCCCAGCCCTGGGGCACCCTCGAAGGCGAGATCAAGGTCACCGAACAGGGCGAGGTCATCTCCGACAAGTACCTGATCCCCGCCCTGGCCAGGGAGAACCTCGAACTCTCCGTCGCCGCCACCCTCCAGGCGTCCGCCCTGCACACCGCGCCCCGCCAGTCCGACGAGGCGCTCGCCCGGTGGGACGCCGCCATGGACGTCGTCTCCGACGCCGCCCACGACGCCTACCGCAAGCTCGTCGAGGACCCCGACCTCCCCGCCTACTTCTTCGCCTCCACCCCCGTCGACCAGCTCGCCGACCTCCACCTCGGCTCCCGCCCCTCCCGCAGGCCCGACTCCGGCGCCGGCCTCGACGGACTGCGCGCCATCCCCTGGGTGTTCGGCTGGACCCAGTCCCGCCAGATCGTCCCCGGCTGGTACGGCGTCGGATCCGGCCTCAAGGCCCTGCGCGAAGCCGGCCTCGACACCGTGCTCGACGAGATGCGCGAGCAGTGGCACTTCTTCCGCAACTTCATCTCCAACGTCGAGATGACCCTGGCCAAGACCGACCTGCGCATCGCCCGGCACTACGTCGACACCCTCGTCCCCGACGAACTCAAGCACGTCTTCGACACGATCAGGGCCGAGCACGAACTCACCGTCGCCGAAGTCCTCCGCGTCACCGGCGAGCCCGGACTCCTGGAGGGCACGCCGGCCCTCAAGCAGACCTTCACCATCCGCGACGCCTACCTCGACCCCATCTCCTACCTCCAGGTCGCCCTCCTCAAGCGCCAGCGCGACGCCGCCGCCGCCGGCGACCCGGCCGACCCGCTGCTCGCCCGAGCCCTGCTGCTGACCGTCAACGGTGTGGCGGCGGGCCTGCGCAACACCGGCTGACCCCGGCGACACGGCACAGGCGACGAGACGGCACGACAGAGGTGCCCCCGAGCCGTACGGCTCGGGGGCACCCGTGCGTCCTCACCCCGTCAGGAACGCCGCCGTCACCAGCGCCACCCCCGAGACCCCCATCACCCACGCCACCCGCGTCCGCAGCAGCCCGCCCGCCACCACCACCGACGCCAGCATCAGCGCCCCGCCCAGCGGCACCCACGCGTACAGAACCCCCGCGGGACCGGAACGGACCACCTCTTTCCCGTCCGGCTTCACGACGACGGTGTACGTCCGCCCCTGCGCCACCGTCGCGTCGTTCTCCAGAGCGACCTCGGCCCGCGGCTGCGACCCCGGCGACGACGGCGTGTACGCCCCCGTACAGGTCCGCTCGCCGCAGGACGCCACCGTGACCGTCCCCTGCTCGCGCCCCTTCGTCAGCATCGCGTACTGCGCCGTACCCCACGACCCCCGCACACCCGCGACCAGGATCAGCACGGCGACCGTGCCCATCACCGCGAACCGGCCGAAGCGCAGCACGGCGGACGGACCCCGGGAGGACGAGACGGCAGAAGGCATGGCCGAGATCTTTGGCCATGCCCTTGCGGTCGGTCAACTCCGTGCGGGGTCCGACGAGGACCGTCAGGAGTTGTACGTGCCCTGCGCCCGCTCCAGACCGTCGAGCACCAGACACTCCACCGCGTCCGCCGCCCGGTCCACGAAGTAGTCCAGCTCCTTGCGCTCCGCGGACGAGAAGTCCCGCAGCACGTAGTCCGCCACCTGCATCCGTCCCGGCGGCCGGCCGATCCCGAACCGCACCCGGTGGTAACCCGGGCCGAACGCCTTCGTCATCGACTTCAGCCCGTTGTGGCCGTTGTCCCCGCCACCCAGCTTCAGCCGCAGCGTCCCGTACTCGATGTCCAGCTCGTCATGGACCGCCACCACCTGCGCCACCGGCACCTTGTAGAACTCCCGCAGCGCGTTCACCGGCCCGCCCGACAGATTCATGAACGAGGTCGGCTTCGCCAGGACCACCCGGCGGTTCGCCGGCCCCGGTGGCCCGATCCGGCCCTCCACGACCTGCGCCTGAGCCTTCCCGGCCCGCTTGAACCGGCCCGAGATCCGCTCCGCCAGCAGATCCGCCACCATGAATCCCACGTTGTGCCGGTTCCCGGCGTACTCCGGCCCCGGATTGCCCAGCCCCACGACCAGCCAGGGGGCCGCCGCATCGGTCGTCACGTCCATGTCTCCCTCGTCCCGCTTCCGCTTCCGCGTCCGCGTCCGCGTCTCGTCCTCGGTCCCGTCCCCGTACACGCGTCGGCCGCTGCCCCCGTACGGGAACAGCGGCCGACGCGCAGTGAAGACCGCGTAGCGAAGACTACGAGGAGGATCAGGCCCCGGCGGCCTCGTCCCCGTTGCCCTCCGCGGCCTCCTCGGCCTGCGCGGACAGGACCTGCAGCACCACGGTGTCCTCGTCCACCGCCAGCGTCGTACCGGCCGGCAGCTTCACGTCCTTGGCGAGCACCGCGTCACCGGCCGTCAGACCCTCGATCGAGATGGTCACGCCCTCCGGGATGTGCGTCGCCTCGGTCTCGACCGGCAGCGCGGACAGGACGTGCTCCAGCAGGTTGCCGCCCGGCGCCAGCTCGCCCTCGGTGTTCACGAAGATCTCGACGGTGACCTTCTCGCCGCTCTTGACCTTCAGCAGGTCGACGTGCTCCAGGAAGCCCTTGATCGCGTCACGCTGCACGGCCTTCGGAATCGCCAGCTGGCTGCCCTTGCCGTCGATGACCAGATCGATCAGCACGTTCGGCGTACGCAGCGCCAGCAGCAGGTCGTGGCCCGGCAGCGTCACGTGCAGCGGCTCGAGGCCACGCTCGTACACCACGCCCGGAACCTTGCCCTCACGACGGATACGACGCGCCGCGCCCTTGCCGAACTCGCTCCGCGTCTCCGCGTGCAGCTTTACCTCGGACATGCTCACCACTCCTCGAAGTCAGAAACCGCTGGGGATACCCCCCGCTCCGTGGAGCTTGGGGAAGGTCACCCGGCCACGAACGGCCTGCTACGAAGAGCGCGTCGATAACGGACCGCCGTACTCCACCCCTCGCGAAGCGGTACGGCCTCCCTCGCCGAGCAACTGGAGCAGTCTACTCGGACAGGGAGGCCGTACCCAAAACGATCAGCCGGGGCGCCGGCGGAACCCGGAGCGGGACCCCTACCGCTCGTCGAACAGGCTCGTCACCGAACCGTCCTCGAACACCTCGCGCACCGCGCTCGCGATCGTCGGCGCGATCGACAGCACCGTGATCTTGTCCAGGTCGCCGCTCAGCTCACCCGGCGTCGGCAGCGTGTCCGTGAACACGAACTCGCTCACCCGGGAGTTCTTCAGCCGGTCCGCCGCCGGACCCGACAGCACGCCGTGCGTCGCCGTCACGATCACGTCCTCCGCGCCGTGCGCGAACAGCGCGTCCGCCGCGGCGCAGATCGTGCCACCCGTGTCGATCATGTCGTCCACCAGGACGCACACGCGGCCCTTCACCTCACCGACGACCTCGTGGACCGTGACCTGGTTCGCCACGTCCTTGTCCCGCCGCTTGTGCACGATCGCCAGCGGCGCACCCAGCCGGTCGCACCAGCGGTCCGCCACCCGTACGCGCCCCGCGTCCGGCGACACCACCGTCAGCTTCTCCCGGTCCACCTTCGCGCCCACGTAGTCCGCCAGCAGCGGCAGGGCGAACAGGTGATCCACCGGGCCGTCGAAGAAACCCTGGATCTGGTCCGTGTGCAGATCCACCGTCAGTACCCGGGTCGCTCCCGCGGTCTTCATCAGATCCGCGATCAGGCGCGCCGAGATCGGTTCACGCCCACGGTGCTTCTTGTCCTGCCGCGCGTAACCGTAGAACGGCACGATGACGGTGATCGACCTCGCCGACGCGCGCTTCAACGCGTCGATCATGATCAACTGCTCCATGATCCACTTGTTGATCGGCGCCGTGTGGCTCTGGATCAGGAAGCAGTCCGCCCCACGGGCCGACTCCTCGTACCGCACGTAGATCTCGCCGTTGGCGAAGTCGAAGGCCCTCGTCGGCACCACCCCGACACCCAGCTGGCGGGCGACCTCCTCGGCAAGCTCGGGGTGGGCGCGGCCGGAGAAGAACATCATCTTCTTCTGGCCGGTCGTCTTGATCCCGGTCACAGCACTATCTCCTCAGAGGTGTCGCAGAAACTCGCGGCTCGACGGCGAGAGGCCCCCCGGACCGCTCAGGCGGTACACGAAAGGTCATCTCACCTGATGGGGTGCGGATGTGCACTTATCACGATACGACGACTCTGGCGCACCGTTTTCCGGTCAACCCTGCTCGGCCGGCCCCTGGGCAGCCTCCTCCGCGGCCCTCGCGGCAGCGCTCCCCGGACGCTTACGGGCCACCCAGCCCTCGATGTTCCGCTGCTGGCCCCGGGCCACGGCCAGCGAACCGGGCGGCACGTCCTTCGTGATCACAGAGCCGGCGGCAGTGTAGGCACCGTCCCCGACGGTGACAGGTGCCACGAACATGTTGTCCGACCCGGTCCGGCAGTGCGACCCGACCGTCGTGTGATGTTTGTCCTGCCCGTCGTAGTTCACGAACACGCTCGCCGCACCGATGTTCGAGAACGCGCCGATCGTCGCGTCCCCCACATACGACAGATGCGGAACCTTCGTCCCCTCGCCGATCGACGCGTTCTTCGTCTCCACGTACGTGCCGATCTTGCCCTTGCGGCCCAGCCGCGTCCCCGGACGCAGGTACGCGTACGGCCCCACCGTCGCCTCCGGACCCACCTCCGCACCCGACGCCACCGTGTTGTCCACCCGCGCCCCGGCGCCCACCCGCGTGTCCGTCAGCCGTGCGTTGGGGCCCACCTCGCACCCCTCGGCGAGATGCGTGGCGCCGTGCAGCTGCGTCCCCGGATGCACCACCACGTCCCGCTCGAACGTCACCGTGACGTCCAGCCACGTCGTGGCGGGGTCGACGACGGTGACCCCGGAGAGCATGGCGTCGGTCAGCAGCCGGTCGTTGAGGATCCGCCGTGCCTGCGACAGCTGCACCCGGTTGTTGATCCCCGCGATCTCCCGGTGGTCGCCCGCCACCGACGCGCCCACCCGGTGCCCCGCCTCGCGCAGAATCCCCAGTACGTCCGTCAGGTACTCCTCACCCTGGCTGTTGTCCGTCCGCACCCTCTTCAACGCGTCCGCCAGCAAAGCCCCGTCGAACGCGAACACACCCGAGTTGATCTCCCGGATCGCCCGCTGCTCCTCGGACGCGTCCTTGTGCTCCACGATCGCCGTCACCGCGCCCGAGGCCGCGTCCCGCACGATCCGCCCGTACCCCGTCGCGTCCGGCACCTCGGCCGTCAGCACCGTCACCGCGTTCCCGTCCGCGGAATGCGTGGCCGACAGCCGCCGCAGCGTCTCACCGGTCAGCAACGGCGTGTCCCCGCAGACCACGACCACGGTCCCGTCCACGGAGCCGCCCAGCTCCTCCAGCCCCATCCGCACCGCGTGCCCGGTGCCGTTCTGCTCCGCCTGGACGGCGGTACGGACGTCGGGGGCGACCTCGGCGAGGTGCGCGGTCACCCGCTCGCGGGCGTGCCCCACGACGACGACCAGGTTCTCCGGCTCCAGCTCACCGGAGGCGGCCAGTACATGGCCCACCAGGGAACGGCCGCAGAGGTCGTGCAGGACCTTCGGGGTGGCCGACTTCATACGGGTGCCCTCACCCGCTGCGAGAACGACGACGGCTGCCGGGCGATTGGCGCTCACAAGGATGCCCTTCGGCTGTGAGGGGGAGGGGGACATCCGCAGGATACCGGGGTGTTTCGAGGCGGACACGCGTGCGGGCCCTGACCGGGGGGCTGACCGGTCAGGGCCCGCACGGGGTCTTGCTGCACTGTGGCTCCCCCGCAAGGATTCGAACCTTGTCCTACTAGATCCAAAATCTAGTGTGCTGCCAGTTACACCACGGGGGACGGCGACTCAGACCTTACCGGAGAGGTGCTTGCGCGTGGGTCACGATGGCGCCCCGTCCCCCTCGACGCGGAGGTACGGCTCACCGCTCTGCCGCACGGCGAGGACGAGGCACCCGCGGTGGTGGCCACCTGTTCCCCGAGGGCTTCGGAATCGGCGTACGTGCCCGGTGCGTACGTCACGGACAGGCCGTCCGGGCGGAACGCGGGCTTCCGGACTCGGGCGGCGTGCGGCTCGGCAGCGCGAGGGATTTCGGGGTGTACCGCACCTGAACGGTCACGGGATGCGGTGGGAGCCAGTCGGGGAAAGTCCCCGGAAATCCGGCACCGGGCGCCTTTAGGGTGGAGGCATGACCGCGACGGGGGAAGAGCATGTGACGGCCTGTGGAGGGCCGTGGTGGTGGGGCAGACGGCGTAGTGCCGTGCTGGATGTGGGCCTTGCGGTGGTGTCCGCGCTGGAGTGCGGGCTGGAGGGGGTTCCGTTCGCGCGGGACGCGGGGATCCCGGTGGCCGCGGGGGTGCTGTTCGGGTTGCTGGCGGGGTCGGTGCTGGTGGTGCGGCGGCACTGGCCGATCGCCGTGGTGCTGGTGGTGATCGCCATCACACCGGCGCAGATGGGCTTCCTGATGGGCCTGGTGGGCCTGTACACGCTGGCGGCCTCGGAGTTGCCGCGCCGGATCATCGCGTCGCTGGCGGGGATGTCGCTGGTGGGGACGTTCATCGTGACGCTGGTGCGGGTGCGGCAGGACATGGCGCGGGGGGAACTGGACCTGGGGGACTGGTTCGTTCCGTTCGCGTCGGTCGCGACGTCGGTGGGGCTGACCGCGCCGCCGGTGCTGCTGGGGCTGTACGTGGGGGCACGGCGGCGGTTGATGGAGAGCCTGCGGGAGCGGGCGGACAGTCTGGAGCGGGAGCTCCAGTTGCTGGCCGAGCGGGCCGAGGAGCGGGCCGAGTGGGCGCGTAACGAGGAGCGGACGCGGATCGCGCGGGAGATGCACGACGTGGTCGCGCATCGGGTGAGCCTGATGGTGGTGCACGCGGCGGCGTTGCAGGCGGTGGCGCGCAAGGATCCGGAGAAGGCGGTGAAGAACGCCGCGCTGGTGGGGGACATGGGCCGGCAGGCGCTGACGGAGTTGCGGGAGATGCTCGGGGTGCTGCGGTCCGGCGGGGACGGTGCGGGGCGCAGGGCGGGGGCGGCGTTGCCGCTGGCGGCGGTGGGCGCGGCGGCGGCCGCGGCGGCGTCGCGGGCGGTGAGCGAGGAGGGGCCCGGTGGGGGTGAGGGGCCGAGCCTGTCGGAGATAGACGAGCTGGTGGGGCAGTCGGCGGCTGCGGGGATGGTGGTGGCTCTGTCGGTGGAGGGGGAGGGCCGGTCGTACGCGGGAGTGGTGGAGTCGACGGCGTACCGGGTGGTGCAGGAGGCGCTGACGAACGTGCACAAGCACGCGCCGGGGGCGAAGACGTATGTGCGGCTGGCGCACCGGGTGTCGGAGATCGCGATGCAGGTGGAGAACGAGCCGCCGCCGGAGGCGGGGTCCTCGGCACGGCTGCCGTCGGGCGGGAACGGTCTGGTGGGGATGAAGGAGCGGGTGTCGGCGCTGGGCGGGGTGTTCGTGTCGGGGCCTACGGACGCGGGGGGTTTCCGGGTGTCGGCGGTGATTCCGGCGTCGTAGGGCGGCCGGCGACGGCGGCTGGTGAGCGGCCGGCGTGGCGGCCGGGTGTCCGGCGGGCACGGCCCGGTGACCGGCGGGCGTGGCGGCCGGTCAGCCTGTGGTGAGGCGGGTGGGTTCGGTGCCGGAGACGAGGGCGGTGAGGCCCTGGTCGATGTCGTGGCCGAGGTACCAGTCACCGGTGTGGTCGAGGGCGTAGACGCGGCCTTCGGTGTCGATGGCGACGAGGGTGCGGGTGTCGGGGTCGGCGCCGACGGGGCAGACCTCGGTGTGGAGTGCGCGGCCCAGGTCGCCGAGGGTGCGGGCCATGTGGAGGCCGTGGAGGGGGTCGAGGTGGAGGGTGGCGGGGGCGAGTTGGCGGCCGGGACCGGTGGGGGAGATGTGGAGTCCGCCGAATTCGGCCCAGGCCTCGACGGCGGCGGGGAAGACGGTGTGGCGGTGTCCTGCCGGTGAGGTGTGGTCACGCAGGGTGTCGGCCCAGATCTCGGCTTGCCCGATGTCCCAGCGCCCCGGCTGCCAGCCGGCGGCGCGCAGGGCGGCGGCGACGGGGGCGGGGAAGCGGTGGGAGATTACCCCCGGTCCGGGTGGGGCCGGGTGGTCGGGGGAGGGTGCGTGGTCGGTGCGCATCTGCCGTTCGTTCGTTCGTCGTGGTGGTGCGGCCGGTGGGGTGTGGGGGCCGGCCGGGTGGCGGTGGTGCGTGGGTCAGGGGTGGGTACGGACCGGGCGTACGGAATCACTCACCGGGCGGGTTCACCCGGGGTCGACGACGCGGACGCCGAAGTGGGCGGTGAGGGCGGTGCAGGCCCGGCAGGGGGCGGCGTAGCCGCCGTGGAGGGGGTCACCGTCCTCGC
The DNA here is from genome assembly GCF_026242095.1 of Streptomyces sp. NEAU-W12. Taxonomy (NCBI): domain Bacteria; kingdom Bacillati; phylum Actinomycetota; class Actinomycetes; order Kitasatosporales; family Streptomycetaceae; genus Streptomyces; species Streptomyces sp. NEAU-W12. The sequence goes on along the minus strand of NZ_JAPJDM010000020.1, from coordinate 31,848 downwards.
GGATGTGACGGGCTGTGAGCTTGGCGTGTTTGAGCGCTTTGCGCGCTTCGCCGTTGGTCATGGGTCTGCGCGCGGCGCGTTTGCTGCGCGCGGAGTCGGCGGCGGTGAGGTGCCGGGAGATGAGGATCGTCTCGGCGCAGCGGCCGGTGAAGCGGTCGCGTTGGCCGCTGGTGAGGGTGTCGAGGAAGTCCTGGACGAGGGGGTGCAGTTCGGGGGGTCTGTCGGCGCGGGCGGCGGTGCCGGTGAGGGTGGTGCCGCGGATGGAGAGGGCGGCGGCGATGGTGGGCAGGATGCCGTCGCGGCGGTGGTGGAGGAGGGGGGTGCGGGCGGCGGTGCTGCTCCAGCCGATGCGGGGGTCGCCGCCGCGCGGGTCGGCGGGGTGTCCCGCCGGTGCTCCTGCTTGAGTCATGTTCATGATCGCCTTCCCCTCCTGTGCATCCCCCGGAAGCTCACAGAGTGCCAAACGGCGCGGCTGATGGGGAAGCTGGGGCGGGGCGACACGCCCGGGTTTGGGCGAGCTGTCACGGGAGGGTGACGTTTGGTCACGGAAGCGGACGGGCGGGCGACCGGCGCCCGGTGACCGGTGCCGTCGTACCGCATAGGCTGTTGGTGTCGCGATTCCTGCGGTGAACCGTGCGGACGGCGTGCGGGGAGCCGGTGGGGGTGGCGGCGGCAAGCAGTCGAGACAGACGTGACAGTCGAATACGCTCCGTGACGGCACGATGGTGGTCGGCGCGGTTCGTACAGAGTGCCGCAGGGGGCAACCGCCATGACGACAGGTCGGCTCGGGCAGAGAGCCGTGCCGCCGAATGCGGCCTATGCCGGGCAGGTCGTGCACTTCCCGGATCCGGTGCGGGCGGCCCGTCACCCGAGAGGGGTGCGGGTGGACGAGCGCGGTTACCCCGATTTCTCGCCCTACGCGCGTGTGGCGGCGGAGATCGCGGAGCCGCCGGAGGGCTTCGGCGTCGACGAACTGCGGCTGACGGACTACGTGTCGGCGAACGCGGCGCTGGCGGCGACCGGTCACGAGCTGTGGGGCACGGTGCCCGCGGTGGCGACGCCGCACGGCTGGACGTGGCACCACGCGGTGGCGTCGCGGCGGCTGGAGCTGGTGCCGGTCGAGGTGAAGGCGCTGCTGCGGCACCACGGCGGGCTGGTGACGTCGGGCGTGGACCAGGAGAAGCGGGGCACGCGGCCGTTGCAGGAGACGCGTCCGGCGCACTTCCGGCTGCCGAAGTCGGGGCTCGCGGTGACCGAGGCGCAGGTGCTGAACGTCGAGGAGGACCTCGGCTACCGGCTGCCCGGCGCGTACCGGTCGTTCCTGAAGGCGGCGGGCGGTTGCGCGCCGGTGGGCACGGCGCTGGACGCCGAGCTGGGCCTGCTGGTCGACCAGCCGTTCTTCACGGTGCGGGACGAGGCCGCGGTCAACGACCTGGTGTACATCAACAAGTGTCTGCGTGATCACCTGACCAAGGACTATCTGGCCGTCGGTTTCGTCCAGGGAGGTCTGCTGGCGGTGAAGGTGCGGGGCGACCGGGTGGGTTCGGTGTGGTTCTGCGCCTACGACGACGCGCGGGACGTGGATCCGTCGTGGCCGCCGGCGGAGCGGGTGGAGCGGCTGCTGCTGCCGTGCGGGGACGACTTCGACGCCTTCCTGGCCCGGCTGGCGGGGTCGCCGCCGGAGCTGGAGACGGTGGCGAATCTGATGGTGGACGGCGGCTTCGCGCAGGTCGTTCCGGTTGCTGCGGGGGAGTGAGGTCCGGCGATGGTGACGTTCGCGCAGGCGCAGGAGCGTGCGGAGGAGTGGGTCAACGGGGAAACGCCGTCGTATCAGCACCGTGAGGTGCGGGTGCGGGAGTTCGGCCTCGGGTTCGTGGTGTGGGCGGAGGACCGCGAGGACGGGCCGCGGTCGGACGGCGGTGGCCAGCGGCTGGTGATCGCCCGGGACAGCGGTGAGGCGACGCTGTGGCCCGCGCTGGCGGTGGGCGAGGTGATCCGCCGGTACGAGGAGGAGTACGCCCGTACGGATGAGGCGGAAGGGCCGGCGCCGGCGGCTCCGGCGCGGGTGGACCTGAATCAGACGTCGTTCCTGCTGAGTCCGCCGGAGTGGTTGCAGGAGGCGGCGGACCGGCTGGGCATTCCGGACCGGCGGGGGGAGACGTCGGACGGTTCGGAGGATGCGGCCGGGGCGGCGGGCGGGTCCGGCGGGTCCGGTACGGCCGGTTCCGGTACGGCTGGGTCCGGGGCCGCGGCTGCCGGTGCCGCGGTGCCGGGTGCGCCGGCGGCATCCGGGAGTGGCGCCGCCTGGCCCGCTGCCGGAGGGGACGGCTCCCCGGCGGGCACCGGTGCGGGCACTCCGGCCGGGGCGACGCCGTGGGCCGGTACGGACACGAACGCCGACGCCGGTGAGGACGGTTCGGTGCCGCTCCCGGTCACCGTGTTCGCGCCGCCGTTGAGCGAGTCCGACGAGGACACGCCGCCGCCCTCGGCGTCGGCGGCGGACGCACCCACGGCGCTGATGTCGGGGGGCAGCCAGCTGCCGCCGACGGCGCTGACGCCGGCGCTGCAGGACGCGGACGCGCAGACTCCGCCGGATGCGCCGGAGGTTCCCGGTACGCCTCCGCCGGCGCAGGACGCCGCGGACATCGCCGACGCCGCGACCGGCAAGGCGGCGCCCCCGCGCCGCCCCGCGGGTCCGACGCCGCCGCCTCCGCCGGGCCCCCCGGGCCCCCCGGGTGCGCCGGGTGCGCCGGGCGGTCCGGCGGGCGGGTACGTGCCGACGCAGATGGTGTCGTCCCTGGGGTCCAACGGCCTCGGCGGTTTCGACGGCCAGGGAGGTCCGGCAGGCCAGGGAGGTCCCCCGGGCGGTCCGCAGCCGCCCGGGGCCCCGGCGCCTCCGCCCGGTGCCCCGCCGGTGCCGGGCACGCCGCCCGGCGGTGTCCATCACGCCGTGACGATGTTCGCCGACCCCGGCCGACCGGGTGCCGGTGCGCCGCAGCCTCCCGGGCCTCCCGGTGTTCCGGGTGCGCCGCGGCCTCCAGGGCCTCCCGGCGCCCCTGGCGCCCCTGGCGCCCCGGGTGCGCCGCATCCGCCCGGCGCTCCGGGGGTTCCGGGGGCCGCGGCGGGCGGGCGTGGTCCCGTGCATCACGCGGAGACCGTGCTGGCGGGCACTCCCGTCGGTGGGCCCGGTACGCCTCCGCCGCCCTCGGCCCCCGGTGGCCCGGGTGTGCCGCCGCCTCCCGCCCCGCCGGGGGTGCCCGGCGGGATGCCGCCCGGGATGCCGGGTGCGGTGCCGCCGGGTGTGCCCGGACCCGGTCGGCCACCGGCCTACGGCTATCCGCCGCAGCCGGTCGGGCAGCCGACGGTCGGTCCCGGCTATCAGGCCGTGCTGCGCTACCGGGCGCAGGACGGTTCCGAGCAGCAGCTGATCCGGCGTTCGGCGCCGGGCACGCCGCATCCGGAGTGGCAGATCTTCCACGAGCTGCGGGCGATGAACGTGCCGCCGGACCAGGTGCTGGAACTGCACACGGAGTTGGAGTCGTGCGAGCTGCCGGGCGCGTACTGTGCGCGGATGATCCGGGAGCAGTGGCCGCAGGCGCGGATCACGAACATCGCGCCGTACGGCACGGATCATGCGAGCCGGCAGCAGGGCATGCAGCAACTGCTCGTCCATCAGGGCGAGTTGCACCAGGTGGCGGACGGGCCCGCCCGGCCGGCGCCGGTGCGCGCGCCGTTGGCGCCGGTGCAGCCGGCGCCGCCGCTCCCGCCGGAGGCCGTCGGGCAGGAGCTGGCGGGGGCGTTCGGGCCGGGGGTGTTCCGGTTCGAGCAGCAGGCGGTGTCCCGGCAGGGGGTGCCGCCGGTGGTGGCGCACACGCTGGTGGTGGCCGGGCTGCCGCTGGACATGGGCCCGTTCTTCTGGGCGCAGGCCCAGCCGGGCCGTCCGGTGCCGACGCTGGCGGAGCTGGCCGCGGAGCGGGGTGTGCAGCCGGCGTCGGACGCGGGCTCGTACCTCGTCATGGGCAGCGACTTCGGCAAGGCGATCTGTGTGCAGTACGGCACGGCGAACATCGTCGCGGTGCCGGTGGAGGCGGGACCGGGCGGTGCGCCCGTACCGCCGCAGTTCGTGAACACGGGGCTGCCGGAGTTCGCGCGTTGTCTGGCGTTGCTGGGGCGGATGTGGCGGCTGCGGTTCGGGCTGAACCAGGAGCAGGCGGGCCGCTGGACCGTCGACTTCCAGATGCAGCTGGCGGCGCTGGATCCCGCGGCGCTCGGTTCGCCGGAGAGCTGGTGGTCGGTGCTGCTGGAGCAGATGTGGGACGGGCTGCTCTGATCCGTCGTTCCCGTTTCCGCCGCTGAGGCGGAGGGCGGGGCGGGGGGGGGGGGGGCGGCGGGGGCCGGCGGGGTCCGCGCCCCCCGCCGCCCCCGGCCGCCCGTCCGTGTGCCCCGCCCTTCGCGGCCGCGGACGTTTCCCCAGGCCCGTTCGCCGGTGCGGTCCTTGACCCTGACGTGGGGTGAGGGCGGAGGCCGGCCGGGGCCTCCGGAGGAGGAACCCCGAGAAGGGCTCCGCCTGCCGGTGGAGAGCCCCTAGGGGTACCTCCGCACTACGGCTCGGGGAGGGCTCGTACCGGCGGAGGACGAGACGGGGCGAGGTCGGTCCTTAACCTGGCTTTATGCCGCTGGGGGGCGGCGAGCACGCCACCGGGAGGTGGGGTTTTCCCCCGAGGAAGACTGCGCCGGGCACCAGGGCGCCCGGCCTTCCCCGCCACCAGACTGCATCACGTCGAACGAACACGCACGGAGCGGCCGTCGGGCACGACGGCGGTCGCGCGGGCACCGCTTTCCCCCTTGCTGACCGACATAGGAGACTTACCGTGACATCGGCTGTGACCCTTCCCAAGCACGGAGGAACCGGTGGGCCTACGGCCGTTGCCGCGCGGGCCCGGCAGGTCGTGAAGGCGTACGGGTCCGGGGAGACCCGCGTCGTCGCCCTCGATCACGTGGACGTGGACATCGCCCGCGGCCGGTTCACCGCGATCATGGGCCCGTCGGGGTCCGGCAAGTCCACGCTGATGCACTGCCTGGCCGGGCTCGACACGGTGACCAGCGGGCAGATCCACCTGGACGAGACGGAGATCACCGGGCTGAAGGACAAGAAGCTGACGCGGCTGCGCCGGGACCGGATCGGCTTCATCTTCCAGGCGTTCAACCTGCTGCCGACACTGAACGCGATCGAGAACATCACGCTTCCCATGGACATCGCCGGCCGTAAGCCGGACCAGCCGTGGCTGGACCGGGTGGTGGAGACCGTCGGCCTGTCCGACCGGTTGAGGCACCGACCCACCCAGCTCTCCGGCGGGCAGCAGCAGCGGGTGGCGGTGGCGCGGGCCCTGGCGGCCCGGCCGGAGATCATCTTCGGTGACGAGCCGACCGGAAACCTCGACTCGCGCGCGGGTGCCGAGGTCCTCGGCTTCCTGCGCCGCTCGGTCGACGACCTGGGCCAGACCATCGTGATGGTCACGCACGACCCGGTCGCCGCCTCCTACGCGGACCGGGTGCTGTACCTCGCCGACGGCCGCATCGTCGACGAGATGCACAAGCCGACGGCCGAACAGGTCCTGGACCGCATGAAGGACTTCGACGCCCGGGGGCGTACGTCATGACCGTGCTGAAGACCTCGATGCGCAACTTCCTCGCGCACAAGGGGCGGATGGCGCTGTCGGCGGTGGCGGTGCTGCTGTCGGTGGCGTTCGTGTCCGGGACGCTGGTGTTCACGGACACGATGTCGACGACGTTCGACAAGCTGTTCGCGGCCACGGCGTCGGACGTCACGGTCAGCGCCAAGGACGCCTCCGACGGCGGCGAGACCACCTCCGACACCGGCAAGCCGCCGGTCGTCGCGGAGTCCGTGCTCGCCCGGGTGCGGGACGTGGACGGGGTGAAGTCGGCCGAGGGGGCGCTGCACTCCACCGCGCTGACCGTGGTCGACCGCGACAAGGAGAGCCTCTCGCCCACCAGCGGCGGCCCGACCATCGTCGGCAACTGGACCGCCAACGACGCCCGCACCATGAAGATCACCTCCGGTGCGCCGCCCGAGGGCCCCGACCAGGTCATGGTGGACGCCGACACCGCCGACAAGCACGGCCTGGAGCTCGGTGACGCGATCAGTGTCATCAGCGTGGTCGGCACGCACACCGCGAAGATCTCCGGCATCACCGACTTCACCGTCACCAACCCCGGTGCCGCGATCTTCTTCCTGGACACGGCCACCGCCCAGCAGGTCCTGATCGGTGAGAGCGGTGTCTTCACCAACGTCAACGCCACGGCCGCCGACGGCGTCAGCGACGCACAGCTGAAGCAGAACGTCGTGGCCGCTCTGGGCGGCGACTACAAGGTGCTGACCGCCAAGGAGAGCGCGGAGGCCGGCCAGCAGGACGTCGAGGGCTTCATGAGCGTCCTGAAGTACGCGATGCTCGGCTTCGCCGGGATCGCGTTCCTCGTCGGCATCTTCCTGATCATCAACACGTTCTCCATGCTGGTCGCCCAGCGCACCCGGGAGATCGGCCTGATGCGGGCCATCGGCTCCTCCCGCAAGCAGGTCAACCGTTCGGTGCTGATCGAGGCGCTGCTCCTCGGCCTCGTCGGGTCGGTGCTCGGGGTGGCCGCGGGCGTCGGGCTCGCGGTCGGGCTGATGAAGCTCATGGGCGCGGTCGGCATGGAGCTGTCCACCGACGACCTCACGGTCGCCTGGACGACCCCGGTGGTCGGACTGCTCCTGGGCGTCGTCGTCACCGTCCTGGCCGCCTACCTGCCCGCGCGGCGGGCCGGGAAGATCTCCCCGATGGCCGCCCTGCGTGACGCGGGTGTCCCCGCGGACGCCAGGGCCGGCTGGATCCGGGGCGGCATCGGCACGTTCCTGACCGCGGTCGGCGCGTTCGCGCTGTACCTCGCCTCGGCGGCGGACAAGGCCGCCGAGGGCTCGATGTGGCTGGGCCCGGGTGTGGTGCTCTCGCTGATCGGGTTCGTGCTCATCGGCCCGCTGCTCGCCGGCGGTGTGGTCCGGGTGCTGGGCGTCGTCGTGCTGCGGGTCTTCGGTCCCGTGGGGCGGATGGCCGAGCGCAACGCGCTGCGCAACCCGCGCCGCACCGGCGCCACCGGTGCCGCGCTGATGATCGGGCTGGCCCTGGTGGCGTGCCTGTCGGTGGTCGGCTCGTCCATGGTGGCCTCCGCCACCGACGAGCTCGACAAGACCGTCGGCACGGACTTCATCATCCAGTCCGACAGCGGCCAGCTCCTCACCCCGCAGGCGGTGAAGGCGGTGCAGGACACCCCGGAGCTGGAGCGCGTCACCGAGTACAAGTGGACCGAGGCGGACTTCACCACACCCGACGGAAAGCGGCTCGAGGACACGGCGATCACGGCGGCCGACCCGACGTACGCCACCGACCTGCGGGTGGAGACGGTGGAGGGGAAGCTCTCCGACGCCTACCGGCCCGACTCGATGTCCGTCCACGAGAAGTTCGCCGAGGACCACGGCATCGGCCTCGGCTCGACGATCGACGTCGCGTTCAAGGACGGGGAGACCGGCACCCTGACCGTCCGGGCGATCACCAGCAGCGAGGCCGTGATCGACGCGGGTGCGATCTACACGTCGATCGACACCCTCGCGACGTACGTCCCGGCCGACAGGCTGCCGCTGGACACGCTGCTCTTCGCCACGGCGAAGGAGGGGCAGCAGGAGGCCGCGTACACGGCGCTGAAGGACTCGCTGCGCGACTACCCGCAGTACACCGTGCGCGACCAGACCGACTACAAGGAAGCGCTCAAGGACCAGATCGGCCAGCTGCTGAACATGATCTACGGCCTGCTGGCCCTGGCGATCGTCGTCGCGGTCCTGGGTGTGGTGAACACCCTGGCCCTGTCGGTGGTCGAGCGGACGAGGGAGATCGGCCTGATGCGGGCCATCGGTCTCTCGCGCCGCCAGCTGCGCCGCATGATCCGCCTGGAGTCGGTCGTCATCGCCCTCTTCGGCGCCCTGCTGGGCCTGGGGCTCGGCATGGGCTGGGGCGCCACCGCACAGCAGCTCCTCGCACTGGAGGGCCTGAAGGTCCTCGAGATCCCGTGGCCGACGATCATCGGTGTGTTCATCGCCTCGGCGTTCGTGGGACTGTTCGCGGCTCTGGTCCCGGCGTTCCGGGCGGGCCGGATGAACGTCCTGAACGCGATCGCCACGGAGTAGCCGCGGCCGCGGACGGCCACCGCACACGGGGGTTGCGGGGGAACGCCCGGCGCCGGGGAGCCCAGGAGGGCCACCGGCGCCGGGCGGCTTCGCGCGTGCGGGGTCCGGGAGACGCGGGGGCCCGGGAGACGCGGGCCGAGCCGGTCGGGGTCGAGGCCGGGCTGCTTCGCGCGTGCGGGGCCCGGGGGTGGTCCGGAGCCCGCGTGTCGGCGACGGCCTCCGGCCCCGTCCTTACCCGCCGGCGCACGCCTCACGCACGGTGGTCGCCCCGCCCGTGCTGTCAGCCCCGTCAGCCCCGTCCGTCCCCTCCGTGTCGGCGGGAAAGTAGGCGGGACTGAACGTCTCCCGTACGAAGATCAGCGGCCCGCCCGCGTCGCACATCACGTACGTCTTCGACGCACAGGGCTTGTCCGGTGCCTCGGGCCAGGCGGCACGCCCGACGTGGAGCAGTCGCCGCTCCAGCCGGCCGCCCCGGCCGGCCAGCGCGTACCCCAGGGGCCGCGGGGCCAGCATCGCGGCGTCCACGTCCGCGTCGCGGCCGGCCGCGGCGACCACGACGTTGGCGGAGACGGGCACACCGGCGGGTGTGACCAGCCGGGTCCGGCGCAACAGGCACGGCCGGCCCGCCTCGAGACCCAGCGCCGCCCGGGGGGCGGAGTCGTCGAGGGCGTGCGCGGGCAGTCGGGTGGTGTGGGTGATCCGGACGTGCAGGGACGCCTTCACCACCGCTTCGAGCAGGACGGTCGTCAGGCCGTCGCTCGCCAGGAGCATGCGCGTGCGGGCCGAGGCGAACTCGGCGATGCGCCGGTCGAGGCCGGGCGTGGAACCGGGGGGAGGAGCGTAAGGAGGAGCTGTGGTCATCTGATATGCGGCCTGCTTCCGTTGAACGCGGCGGGTGGGAGGTCCTCCCACAGCGCGGTGGAGCGCGGGAAGGAGTACGCGGGGGCGGGACGGGTCTACCGGGCGGCCTCGTGCGGTCTGCGGCCCCACGCCGTCAGCATCGCGATGAACATCTCCCGGGTCGAGGGCCGGCGCACGTGGGCGACGGCCTCGTCCAGCGTGGCCCTGGCCACCCCGTCGGCCAGCAGGTGGCTCTCGGACTGCTCGAGCGTGTGCGCGACGAAGGTGCCGAACCCCGGATTCATCCCGATGATCGGATGGTGGGCGAGCAGGCCGACCTTGGCCAGTCCCAGGTCCGTGAGGATCTGCGGGTACCGGGAGGCGAAGTGGAGGTCGCTGCCGATCACGTTCGCCATCATGCGGAAGTGGCCCGTCATCACCTCGCGGTAGGCGGGGTGATGGTACTGCTCGGGGTGCAGGGCGACACCGTCGGTGAGCACCAGCAGCCCGCCCGGCCGCACCCAGGACAGCATGCGGGGCAGCAGTTCCTCCCGCTGCCGCAGGTGCATCACCAGCAGCCTGGCGTGGACGAGGTCGAACGCGCCCGGAGGGAAGTCGGTGTCGTTGACGTCGGCGTGGACGACGTCGAGGTGCGACCGCTTGCGCGCGAGGAAGGTGATGTCGCGGTCGAGCGCGGTGACCGGCCCGTGGACGGTCCGGCTCAGCCAGGAGCTGACGGTGCCGGTCCCCGCTCCGACGTCGAGACAGCGCCAGCCGGGCCCGACACCCAGGTCGTGCAGGGTTTGGAAGGAGACAGGGTCCAGGGCCCGGGTGAGCCCGTCCAGACGTGTCTGTTCGTTGTCGCGTGCCGAGGAGAAGAGCACATCGCCGTAACTTTCCGTAGCCACGGTCGGATCAACGATCTACCGGTTGTGACGACACGGGCGGCCCGACGTGGGCCGCTCATTCGCCGTTCGCCCGCCGTTCGCCGCCCCGTCCGCCCGCCGCCGCCCCGCCGGACGGGGCGGCGGGGCCGGGGCCGGGCGTCGTACGCTGGAGACCCCCGGCCCGCGGCGCGTGTCGGGCCCGTCGTGTTGCACACCTCCGGAGGGAAGCCGCCCCGAATGAGCCTGCACGGTCTGTTGGACGCCGTCGTCAAGGACACCGCCCTCGCGGAAGCGATCTCGGCGGCCGCCGACGGCAACCGCATGCATGTCGACCTGGTCGGCCCCTCGGCCGCCCGCCCGTTCACGGTCGCCGCCCTCGCCCGGGAGACCGGCCGCACGGTGCTCGCCGTGACGGCGACCGGCCGGGAGGCGGAGGACCTGGCGGCGGCCCTGCGCTCCCTGCTCCCGCCCGAGGAGGTCGTGGAGTACCCGGCCTGGGAGACGCTGCCGCACGAGCGGCTCAGCCCGCGCAGCGACACCGTGGGACGCCGCCTGGCCGTGCTGCGCCGACTGACGCACCCCCGCGCGGACGACCCGGAGACGGGTCCGGTGTCGGTCGTCGTCGCGCCCGTACGGTCCGTGCTCCAGCCGCAGGTCAAGGGCCTGGGCGAGCTGGAACCGGTCGCGCTGCGCAGCGGAGGGAGCGTCGACCTGGACGAGACGGTCGAGGCGCTCGCCGCCGCCGCGTACGCGCGGGTGGAGCTGGTCGAGAAGCGCGGTGAGTTCGCCGTACGCGGCGGCATCCTCGACGTGTTCCCGCCCACCGAGGAACACCCCCTCCGGGTGGAGTTCTGGGGCGACGAGGTCGAGGAGATCCGTTACTTCAAGGTCGCCGACCAGCGCTCCCTGGAGGTCGCCGAGCACGGCCTGTGGGCCCCGCCCTGCCGCGAGCTGCTGCTCACCGAGGACGTACGGGAGCGGGCGCGGGTGCTGGCCGAGCGGCACCCGGAGCTGGGCGAGCTGCTCGGGAAGATCGCCGAGGGGATCGCGGTGGAGGGCATGGAGTCCCTCGCGCCGGTCCTGGTCGACGACATGGAGCTGCTCCTCGACGTCCTGCCCGAGGGCAGCATGGGCGTCGTGTGCGACCCGGAGCGGGTGCGCACCCGCGCCTCGGACCTGGTGGCGACCTCGCAGGAGTTCCTGCAGGCGTCCTGGGCGGCCACCGCCCAGGGAGGCGAGGCGCCCATCGACGTCGGCGCGGCCTCCCTGCGGTCCATCGCGGACGTCCGGGAGCGGGCCCGTGAACTGGGGATGATGTGGTGGTCGGTGTCGCCGTTCGCCGCCGACGAGTCGTTCGCGTCCGACGACGGCGACGGGACGGGTGGCGCGGCGGAGGGCTCGGACACCCTCAAGCTCGGCATGCGCGCCCCGGAGGCCTACCGGGGCGACACCGCGCGGGCGCTCGCCGACACCAAGGGCTGGCTCGCCGGCGGCTGGCGCACGGTGTTCGTCACCGAGGGCCACGGCCCGGCCGCCCGCACCGTGGAGGTGCTGGGCGGCGAGGGCATCCCGGCGCGCCTGGCCGGGGCGGCCGACGGGAAGGCGGGGACGGGAGAGCTCGGCGAGATCGCCCCGGCCGTCGTCCACGTTGCCTGCGGCTCCCTCGACAACGGCTTCGTCGACCCCGTGCTCTACCTGGCCGTGCTCACCGAGACCGACCTGTCCGGCCAGAAGGCGTCCGGTCGCGAGGGCGCCCGGATGCCGGCCCGGCGCCGCAAGACCATCGACCCGCTCACCCTGGAGCCGGGCGACCACATCGTCCACGAGCAGCACGGCGTCGGCCGCTACGTCGAGATGGTGCAGCGCACCGTGCAGGGCGCGACCCGCGAGTACCTGGTGGTGGAGTACGCCCCCGCCAAGCGCGGCCAGCCCGGCGACCGCCTCTACATCCCCACCGACCAGCTGGAGCAGATCACCAAGTACGTCGGTGGCGAGGCACCCACCCTGCACCGGCTCGGCGGTGCCGACTGGACCAAGACGAAGGCCCGCGCCAAGAAGGCCGTCAAGGAGATCGCCGCCGACCTGATCAAGCTGTACAGCGCGCGCATGGCGGCCCCCGGGCACGCCTTCGGCGGCGACACGCCCTGGCAGCGCGAGCTGGAGGACGCCTTCCCGTACGCGGAGACGCCCGACCAGCTCACCACGATCGCCGAGGTCAAGGAGGACATGGAGAAGACGGTCCCGATGGACCGGCTGATCTGCGGCGACGTCGGCTACGGCAAGACGGAGATCGCGGTGCGGGCCGCGTTCAAGGCCGTCCAGGACGGCAAGCAGGTCGCCGTCCTCGTCCCCACCACGCTGCTGGTGCAGCAGCACTTCGGGACGTTCGGCGACCGGTACGCGCAGTTCCCGGTGAACGTGCGGGCGCTGTCCCGGTTCCAGACCGACACGGAGGCGAAGGCGGTCCTCGAAGGGCTGAAGGACGGCTCGGTGGACGTCGTCATCGGCACCCACCGGCTGTTCTCCTCGGAGACGAAGTTCAAGGACCTGGGCCTGGTCATCGTCGACGAGGAGCAGCGGTTCGGCGTCGAGCACAAGGAGCAGCTGAAGAAGCTGCGCGCCAACGTCGACGTGCTGACCATGTCCGCCACCCCGATCCCGCGCACCCTGGAAATGGCGGTCACCGGCATCCGTGAGATGTCGACGATCACCACGCCGCCGGAGGAGCGCCACCCGGTGCTCACCTTCGTCGGCCCGTACGACCAGCGGCAGATCGGCGCGGCCGTCCGCCGTGAACTGCTGCGCGAGGGGCAGGTCTTCTACATCCACAACCGGGTCGAGTCGATCGACCGCGCGGCGGCCCGGCTGCGCGAGATCGTGCCCGAGGCGCGCATCGCGACCGCCCACGGGCAGATGTCGGAGTCGGCGCTGGAGCAGGTCGTCGTCGACTTCTGGGAGAAGAAGTTCGACGTGCTGGTCTCGACGACGATCGTCGAGTCCGGCATCGACATCTCCAACGCCAACACCCTGATCGTGGAACGCGGCGACAACTTCGGCCTGAGCCAGCTGCACCAGCTGCGCGGCCGGGTCGGCCGCGGGCGGGAACGCGGTTACGCGTACTTCCTGTACCCGCCGGAGAAGCCGCTGACGGAGACCGCGCACGAGCGCCTCGCGACGATCGCCCAGCACACCGAGATGGGCGCGGGCATGTACGTGGCGATGAAGGACCTGGAGATCCGCGGCGCCGGAAACCTGCTCGGCGGCGAGCAGTCGGGCCACATCGCGGGCGTCGGCTTCGACCTGTACGTCCGGATGGTCGGCGAGGCCGTCGCGGACTACCGGCGCCAGCTGGAGACCGGCGGGATCCAGGAGGAGCCGCCGCTCGAGGTCAAGATCGAGCTGCCCGTCGACGCGCACGTCCCGCACGACTACGCGCCCGGCGAGCGGCTGCGTCTGCAGGCGTACCGGGCGATCGCCGCCGCCGACAAGGAGGAGGACGTCACGGCGGTGCGCGAGGAACTCGTCGACCGCTACGGCGCGTTGCCGGAGCCGGTGGAGAACCTGCTGCTGGTGGCGGGGCTGCGCATGCTCGCCCGCGCGTGCGGTGTCGGCGAGATCGTCCTGCAGGGCAACAACATCCGGTTCGCGCCGGTGGAGTTGCGCGAGTCCCAGGAACTGCGCCTCAAGCGGCTCTACCCGGGCACGGTCATCAAGCCGACCACGCGCCAGGTGCTGGTGCCCCGCCCGAAGACCGCGAAGGTGGGCGGGAAGCCGCTGGTCAGCCGGGAGTTGCTGGCGTGGGTCGGGGAGTTCCTGACGTCGGTCCTGGGGTCGTGACCGGCCCCGCCCCGTTCCGGGCCCCGGACCCGCGAAACGGCGGACCCGCGAAACGGCGGACATGCGAAACCGCCCACGGGAAGGGGGTCCGTGGGCGGTTCCCGGCCCTGGGCCACGTCGGGTTCCGGTGACGTGAGGTCGGACGGCTGAGCTTGGGGACCCGGGGTCTATGCCTGGTCGTGGCGGCCCCGGTCCCGGTGCAGGCCGAACCGTTTCTCGGCCTGCCGCTGTCCGGCGTCGACCTGGCCCTCGTGCTTGCCGCGGGTCCTCTTGTTGATCTTCTTCTCCGCGGTGTCGGAGGCCTTCTTCGCCTTGTCCTGCGCCGAGCGATTGCTCTTGAACTTGTCGAGGATGCCCATCCGGAGCTCCTTCCCGGGTGACTCAGCACCGACCCTACGCGGAATGCGCCCTTCATGCCCGATTTGTGCCGATGTGGTCTGGACCTCTCTCTGGCTACGGTGGGACCAGGTGCGACCCGGCCGTTCGGAGGCGGGTGCAGAGGGGCAAAGGGGTGGTGCGCCGTGGGGCGGTACTCGACGACGTTCTCGGCGTGCGCGGCACGGGGCGGGACGCGGGGCGCGGCGGGACGCGCGGGGGTGGCGGCGCTGGCCGCCGTACTGCTCCTCGCCGGCTGCGAGGTCCTGGAGGAGGGGAGCGGCTCTCCCGCCGGGGGCGGAGGCGGCGGCGCGGCGCAGGCGCCGGACGGACGCGCCGTCAGCCCCCTGGACAACCCGGACGGCACCGAACCGGGCCTCGCCCCGCTGACCGGGGAGACGGACCGCGCCGACGGGCGTGAACTCATCGAGGCCGTGCGGACCAAGGGGCGCGGGCCGAAGACCGGTTACGACCGCGACGAGTTCGGCTACGCCTGGAAGGACACGGCCGACGGAGTGCCGTTCGCCCGCAACGGTTGCGACACGCGGAACGACTTGCTGAAACTCCACGGGCGCAACGTCGAGTTCCGTACCGGGTCCGACTGCGTGGTCGTCTCGATGGACGTGTACGACCCGTACACGGGCAAGGACATCGCCTGGAAAAAGGCGAAAGCCACCGAGGTCCAGATAGACCACGTGGTGCCGCTCTCGTACAGCTGGCAGATGGGCGCCTCCCGCTGGTCCGTGGACAAACGGGAACAGCTGGCGAACGACAGCCTCAACCTCCTCCCGGTCGACGGCGGCGCCAACTCCTCCAAGAGCGACTCCGGGCCCGCGGCCTGGCTGCCGCCCAACAAACGGATCCGGTGCGCGTACGCGGTCCGCTTCGCCCAGGTCGCCGTCAAGTACGAGATGCCGGTGACCGCCGACGACAAGGAGATGATGCTGCGGCAGTGCGGCGGCTGACCGCCCTGACGGCACCGGTCGGCAACGGTTCGGTACACACCGGGACCGGTTGTCCCCATCGGCCTATACGCTCGGACTTCCCGGCGCCTTCCGCTCGCGCGGTTTCGCCCACCCGCACCACCCGTACCACGCGTGTCACTTGCGCGCTCGTACCCCTCGCACTACTCGCACCACTCGTCCCATCGGCTACACCGGTCCAGGAGCAGTCATGTACGGCCACGGCGCGGCGCCGCCCCAGCGCAGCACGGCAACGGTCATCTCCCTGCGCGTGCTGATCGCCGCCGCCGGCGTCCTGTCGTGCGGGCTGCTGGCCTGCGTGCCGCTGTTCCGGGTCGCGGTCCTGCGGGGCCGCCTCCCCGACTGGCTGATGGCCTGGGTGAGCCTGCCGGTCTCCCTCTTCCCGCTGATGGTGATCGGTTCGCTCCCGGAGTCGGACCCCCGGACCGATGTCGCCCTCTTCGGCCTCCTGCTCCTGGGTGCCGCCGCCGCCGCGTACTACCTGACCGTGGACATCCGCCACCACCACCGGTTGCGCCAGTACGGGGTGCACGGCATGCCGTCGCCCCACGCCACGACGATGCACGCGCACGGTGGCGCCCCCGCCCCGTACGGCTACCCGCAGCCCGCATCGCCGTACGCGCACACGCCGGTGCCGCAGCCCCAGCCCGGGACGCCCCCGCAGATGCCCCGGCCGCCCGTGCCGCACCACGACGGGGCCCTCACCCCCGTACCTCCGGCCCGGTCGCCGCAGCAGCCCGGGCCGGCCCGGATCGACCAGGTGCGCGCCGAACTCGACGAGCTCAGCGACTACCTGCGCAGAAGCGACGGCGGCCGGGGCGACGGCAACAAGCAAGGGGGCGGGTGAGGGTGGCGGCGGGACGTGTCGTCGCCGGCCGCTACGAGCTGTCCACGCTCATCGGGCAGGGCGGCATGGGGCAGGTCTGGACGGCTTACGACAAGCGGCTGGACCGGCGGGTCGCGGTGAAACTGCTGCGCCCGGACAAGGTGGCCGGCCAGGAGGCCGACGAACTGCGCCGCCGCTTCGTGCGCGAGTGCCGGGTGACCGCGCAGGTCGACCACCCCGGCCTCGTCACCGTGCACGACGCGGGCAGCGAGGGCGACGAGCTGTTCCTCGTCATGCAGTACGTCGACGGCGCCGACCTCGGCGACCACCTCGCCGAGCACACCCCGTACCCGTGGCAGTGGGCGGTGTCGGTGACCGCGCAGCTGTGTGCCGCGCTGAGCGCGGTGCACGCCGTGCCGATCGTCCACCGTGACCTCAAACCGCGCAATGTGATGGTGAAGCAGGACGGCACGGTCACGGTGCTCGACCTGGGCGTCGCCTCCGTCATGGACAGCGACACCACGCGCCTGACCCACACCGGTTCGCCCATCGGCTCGCCCGCCTACATGGCCCCGGAGCAGGCGATGGGCGGCGTGGTCGGCCCGTACACGGACCTGTACGCGCTCGGCGTGCTGCTGCACGAACTGCTCAGCGGCGACGTGCCCTTCGCGGGCTCGACGGCGCTCGGCGTGCTGCACCGGCACCTCTACGAGGCGCCGCAGCCGGTGCGCCAGGTCCGTCAGGAGGTCCCCGAGGCCCTGGAGGCGCTGGTCCTGCGTCTGCTCGCCAAGGACCCGCAGCACCGCCCCGCCTCCGCCCAGGAGGTCTACGAGCACCTGACGCTGCTGCTGCCGTCGCGGGGCACACCCACCGGAGCGCCCCTCGACCCCACGCGTCCCTTCCTGCGTCCGCACGCCCCCTGGCCGGACCGTGCGCGCACCCCCGCGCCGCAGCCCGTCCCCGCCGCACCGCCCGCGCCCGTCACGGAGAAGGCCGATGTCGCCGCCGCCGTGGACGAGGTCAAGCGGCTGCTCGGCGAGGGCCGCATCACCCAGGCGGTGGACATTCTCGGCGGCATCCTGCCCGTCGCCGCCGAAGAGCACGGCGAGCACTCCCCGGTCGTCCGCACCCTGCGCAAGCAGTACGCCGCCACCCTCCTGGACGACGGCCAGTACCGGCGCGCGCTGCCCGAACTGCGCCGCCTCGCCGACGAACGCGCCACCGAGGCGGGTCAGGCCGACCCGCAGTCCCTGCGCTACCGCTACGAGGTGGCCCAGTGCCTGGAGCAGCTCGGCCAGCCGGCAGCGGCGCTCTCCGAGTACCGGGCGCTGCTGCCGTACTACGAGAACCAGTACGTGGCCGCAGGCGACCCCCAGCTCGCCCATGACGTCCGCCGCCGCATCGGCCACCTCCTGCTCGCCCTCGGCGACCGCCCGGCCGCGCACGAGACCCTGGCCCGGCTGCTGCACGACGTGGAGCGCTCCCAGGGCCTCGGCCACCCGCTCGCCGGGGAGATCCGCCGGACCCTGCAATGGCTGGGGCAGGTGCACGGATAGCGGGGCAGGACGCCCTTTTTCACCACCCGGGCGGGCCGGCGGGGGTGCGGCGGTGCCGGAAGTCCTGGTGAATCGTTGGTCGAATGGGTTGGCCGGAGCCCGGCCGCTGCCTACCATCGATCACCGCAGGACTTTGTGCACCGCCGCACAAGCTCTCCTCAGGAGGTTTCCTTGCACCGCCGTCGCCGCACCGCGCTCCTCCTCACCGCCGCCCTCACCGCGGCGGCCCCCCTGCTCACCGCCTGCGGGAACGACGCCCGTCCCGGGGCGGCGGCCGTCGTGGGCGGCCAGCGGATCACGGTGTCGCAGCTGGAGAGCCGGGTCGGCGAGATCCGCGCGGCCCAGCGGGAGGCGGTGCCGGACGAGGCCCAGTACGAGCAGGTCATCGCCCGCACCGGCAGCCTCACCCGCGACACCCTGCAGGGCATGGTCCTGGACCGGGTGCTGGAGCGCGCCGCGCGCGACGCCGGTGTGACGGTCACCCCCAAGGAGGTCCAGGAGATGCGCTCCGGTCTGGAGGAGCAGGCCGGCGGGGCCGAGGAACTGGAGACGGCCTGGCTGCAGCAGTACGGCATCCCGCCGGAGCGGCTCGACGGCAACCTCCGCCTGCAGCTCCAGGCCCAGAAGCTCGCCCAGCGGCTCGGCACCGACACCAGCAGGCCCGAGTTCTGGCAGGCGCTGTCCGAGGCGAGCAAGGAGCTCGACGTCGACCTCAACCCGCGCTACGGCACCTGGGACGACGAGAAGAGCAGCCGCGTCGACGCCAGGACCCCGTGGGTGCGGGACGTCACGGGGGAAGCCGCGGCCCAGCCGGTCGCCTGACGAGCCGGGCGGTCGCCCGACGAGCCGGGCGTACCGTCACACCGCGCCGGTCCCCCTGTGGACAACCTCCGGAGGACCGGCGGCGCCGTGGGTTAGTTTCTGATCGTGAACGCAACCAGCCCCGCGGCACCCCCCGCGGCCCCGACCGGCCGCATCGTCCTGCTCACCACCAGCCACCGCGTCGCGCCCGGCCTGCTGTCCTGGCCCGCCTGGCAGACCCTGCGCGCGGCCGACACGGTGCTGTGCGCGGACGGCACCCATCCGCAGCTGCCGTATCTGCGGGAGGCGGGCATACCGGTCGAGGAGACCTCCCCGGCCGCCGGGGAGCTGGTGGACGCCTGCGCCGGCGGGCGCACGGTGGTGGTCGTGGCGACCGGCGAGGGCGAGCCCGCCCTGACCGACGGACTGGCACGCCTCGCCGGCACCGGCCGCGTCCCGATGCCGGAACTGGAACTGCTCCCCGCCTCCTACGACCTGCCGGGCGCCCGCCTGCTCGACCTCGTCCAGGTCATGGACCGCATCCGCGCCGAGTGCCCCTGGTCCTCCCGGCAGACCCACCAGGGCCTGGCGAAGTACGGCATCGAGGAGGCGTACGAACTCGTCGAGGCGATCGAGGAGGGCGACCGCGACGAACTGCGCGAGGAACTGGGCGACGTCCTCCTCCAGGTCGTCTTCCACGCCCGGATAGCCGAGGAGCACCCCGAGGAGCCCTTCTCCGTCGACGACGTGGCAGGCGGCATCGTCGCCAAGCTCATCCACCGTCACCCCCACGTCTTCGGCGACGAGACGGCGACCACCCCCGAGGAGGTCAAGGAGCACTGGCTGCGCACCAAGGCGGTCGAGAAGCGGCGCACCTCGGTCACCGAGGGCGTCCCGCTCGGCCAGCCGGGACTGGCTCTCGCCGCCAAACTCGCCTCCCGCGTCCGCACGGCGGGCCTGGACGTCCCCCTGCCCCGGGCGGAGGGCATCGGCTACGAACTGCTCGGCCTCGCGGCGCGGGCCGAGGCGGAGGGCGTCGACCCGGAAGCGGCGCTGCGCGCGGCCGCCCGGGCCTACCGGGACGCGATACGGGCCGCCGAGGGCGTGGGGGAGTAGGGCGCGGTCCCCCGGTGCCGCCGGGCACCGGGGGAGCAGGTCGTACCTGCCCGCGTGCCGCCGGATACGGTCGAGCGGTGACCGACCAGCACCAGCCTCAGCCCCGGCCCGAGCACGGCGCCCCCGAACTCTTCACCTGGGAGTTCGCGAGCGACCCCTACCCCGCGTACGCCTGGCTGAGGGAGCACGCGCCGGTGCACCGGACGCGGCTGCCCAGCGGGGTGGAGGCCTGGCTGGTCACCCGGTACGCCGACGCCAAGCAGACGCTCGCCGACCCCCGTCTCTCGAAGAACCCGGCGCACCACGACGGGCCCGCCCACGCCAGGGGCAGGACCGGTATCCCCGGTGAGCGCAAGGCCGAGCTGATGACGCATCTGCTCAACATCGACCCGCCGGACCACACCCGGCTGCGCAGGCTGGTCAGCAAGGCGTTCACACCGCGCCGGGTCGCCGAGTTCGCGCCCCGGGTGCAGGAGCTCACCGACGGGCTCATCGACCGGTTCGCGGAAGGCGGCTCCGCCGACCTCATCCACGACTTCGCCTTCCCGCTCCCCATCTACGCCATCTGCGACCTGCTCGGCGTCCCGAGGGAGGACCAGGACGACTTCCGCGACTGGGCGGGCATGATGATCCGGCACGCGGGCGGGCCCAGGGGCGGTGTCGCCCGGTCGGTCAAGAAGATGCGCGGCTACCTGGCCGACCTGATCCACCGCAAGCGCGAGGCCCTGCCCGCCGAACCCGCCCCCGGCGAGGACCTCATCTCCGGCCTGATCCGCGCCTCCGACCACGGCGAGCACCTCACCGAGAACGAGGCCGCAGCCATGGCGTTCATCCTGCTGTTCGCCGGCTTCGAGACCACCGTCAACCTCATCGGCAACGGCACCTACGCCCTCCTCACCCACCCGGGGCAGCGCGAGCGCCTGCAGACGTCCCTCGCCGCCGGGGAGCGCGGGCTGCTGGAGACCGGGCTGGAGGAACTCCTGCGCTACGACGGGCCCGTGGAGCTGGCCACCTGGCGGTTCGCCACCGAGGCGCTCACCGTCGGCGGGCAGCACATCTCCGCCGGTGACCCGGTCCTCGTCGTCCTGGCCGCCGCGGACCGCGATCCGGAGCGGTTCGCCGACCCCGACGCGCTCGACCTCGCACGGCGCGACAACCAGCATCTGGGGTACGGCCACGGCATCCACTACTGCCTCGGCGCCCCGCTGGCCCGCCTGGAGGGCCAGACCGCGCTCGCCACGCTGCTGACCCGGCTGCCGGACCTCGAACTCGCGGCGGATCCGGCCGAACTGCGCTGGCGCGGCGGCCTCATCATGCGCGGACTGCGCACACTGCCGGTGAAATTCACCCCGCCCCCGATGTGATGTTGCGAACGGGGGCGACGCGCCCGGAAAGCATTCCGAAATGCCCCGGATGGTCTTTGGAAGGGCCCCGGAAAAGCCCTCGGCGTGACCGTCGGCCGCGGCTCAAGTGACCGTCAGGACCCCCTCGGACACGGTCCGTCGACCGTTGGTAGGACGTCCGTAAAGGTGACACCCACTCAATTCTGTGATCTTCGTGTGATCTGCGCGGCATGAACTTGTGACAGACGTTCGACTGCCTATACGTTCACCCATCAAGCGCGGCGTCCCGCTTTTCACACGCCATGGTTCGAAACGCCGTGCGAGCAACTGTTCTCCTGCGAAAGGTCTCCGCATGCTCTCCGGGAACGGTCGTCACCGTCGCCCCCGCCAGGCTCCGGCTCTCCTCGTCGCGGCCGGAGTGACCGGCTCGGCCATCGCGATCCCTCTCCTCGGGGCCGGCGCCGCCAGTGCCGCCGACGGCTCGACCTGGGACCGGGTGGCCGAGTGCGAGTCGGGCGGCTCTTGGAGCCAGAACTCCGGCAACGGCTACTACGGCGGCCTGCAGTTGACCCAGGAGGACTGGGAAGCCTACGGCGGCCTCGACTACGCGATCAGCGCCGACCAGGCCAGCCGCGGCCAGCAGATAGCCGTGGCCGAGAAGATTCTCGCCGACCGGGGTGTCGGCGTGTGGAGAGCCTGCGGGCTGCTGGGGGGCCTGGACCAGGACGCGCCCGCGCTCGACGTCGACACCGGCGTGGAGGGTGACGCGTCGGGTGCGTCCGGCTCCGAAAGATCCGCCACTCCGTCACCCTCCCCGTCCGCCGGCTCCTCGTCGGACGCGAAGGGTGCCGGGGGTGACGAGGACGACGAGGACGGCCAGGAGAAGGAGAAGGAGAAGGAAGCGGGAGCGGATGCCTCTCCCTCCCCCTCCGCGTCTCCTTCCACCCAGGGGGACGACTCGGGCAAGCCGGGGCAGAAGGCCGACGCTTCGGAATCGGCCGACGGTGAGGACTCCGGCAGCGGCCGTCACCGCGGCGCCAGTGCCGAGGAGGAGGCGCGTGAGGACCGTGATGCCGGATCCTCCGGGCGGCACGCGTCGCGCGGCGGTCTCGGCTTCGCGCGCGGCCTCGACAGCTCCTCCCCGTCGAGCGACTCCGGCTCGGGCTCCGCGAGCGGCTCCTCGGCCGCCTCCGACTCCCTTGCCCTCGGCGGCGGATGGCTCGCCCAGTACGGCGGGGGTGACGAGGCCGAGGGTGCCGCCACCCCGCATCTCACCCTTTTCGGTTAAGGGATCGCATTCTGGTTTGAGTCGGTTGAATTCTGACATTCCCGCAGCGGTGTCCGGTCGCTCGGGTGTCGGCCCTGCGCCGGTCGGGTGATGACGTCGCGCCGACCGGGTGACAGGTGGCCCGGAGTGCGAAAAAGCGCGCCGATGGCGGAAGTTGAGAGTCATGGTTCGCAACAAATGTCCGGTTTAAAGGTGATGAGAGATAGGTCTCAGAAGCCCTGATCGTCTTTGATAATCCGCTGCGAGCGTGTCTACGGTCGTGACCGCTCGTCATCACGGGCCCCGGCTGCCGCCACGCCGAATCCTGCCAGTGGCAGCACGGGAACAGTCGTCGCGTCATGCGCCGTAGGCAGGAGCGGGGGACCCAAGGTAGGCGCCGGATCCGGTGAAGTACGCCGGACACGGCTCGGGGTGAAGCCGCGTCCCGCAAGGGAACGCGGCCGGGCAACTCAACCGGCCCGAACCCGACAGCTCACCTCGTAGGCGTCGGTGAGGGGATCCAACCATGCTGTTTTCCAGCAAGGGCAAGCACCGTCGTCCGTCCAAGGCCACCCGTGCCATCGCCGTCGCCGGCGTCACCGGTGCCGCCGTCGCCGCCCCGCTGATGGCGGCCGGCAACGCCTCCGCCGCCACCGCCGCCGAGTGGGACACCGTCGCCCAGTGCGAGTCCGGTGGCAACTGGTCGATCAACACCGGCAACGGCTACTACGGCGGCCTGCAGTTCTCCGCCTCCACCTGGGCCGGCTACGGCGGCACGAAGTACGCCGCCACCGCCGACCAGGCCAGCAAGGCCCAGCAGATCGAGATCGCCGAGAAGGTCCTCGCGGGCCAGGGCAAGGGCGCCTGGCCGGTCTGCGGCAAGGGCCTGTCCGGCGCCGCCTACACCGGTGGCGGTTCCGCCGGGAGCCCGGGCAGCCAGAGCTCGGGCAGCCAGAACTCCGGCAGTCAGGGCAGCGGTCCCTCGCAGGGCTCCCAGCAGCAGGCGCCGGAGCAGCAGGCGCCGGAGCAGAGCACCGAGGCCGCTCCCGAGCGTTCCGCCGGGCAGAAGGCCTCCCGCTCCGACGAGCGTCCGGCCGCCAGGAAGACCGTCACCACCCCGACCGGCGAGAAGGTCAAGAAGGGCGACGGCGAGTACAAGGTCCTCAAGGGCGACACCCTCAGCTCGATCGCCTCGGAGAACGACGTCAAGGGCGGCTGGGGCAAGCTGTTCAAGCTGAACGACGACATCGTCGAGGACGCCGACCTCATCTACCCGGGCCAGCAGCTGCACCTGAAGTAGGACGTCGGCCGCGGGTCCGGGCCCCGGCCCCGCGGAGGTCCGCCCCGCCCCGGCGCGCGTCCCCCGTGCGCGCCGGGGCGGGGCTTTCCCGTGGTCGGAGCGGGCCTCCCGTTCCCGGGTTTCCCGGACACGTCTTTGTTTCGTTCGGAAACAATTTACTCTCGGTTCTGTCCGCGAAGCGGCCGGCCGGATGGCCGATCGCCCCGAGCCGGATAGGCTCGGGTCCGCAGGGCCCCGTGGCCCCGCTGAACCACGTCACATCCATGAAGGAGATGCTCGTGCCGTCCATCGACGTCGTCGTAGCCCGGGAAATCCTGGACTCCCGAGGCAACCCCACGGTCGAGGTCGAGGTCGGCCTCGACGACGGCAGCACGGGTCGTGCCGCCGTCCCGTCCGGCGCCTCCACCGGCGCCTTCGAGGCCATCGAACTCCGTGACGGAGACCCCGACCGCTACCAGGGCAAGGGCGTCGAGAAGGCGGTCCTGGCCGTCATCGAGCAGATCGGCCCGGAGCTCGTCGGCTACGACGCCACCGAGCAGCGCCTGATCGACCAGGCGATGTTCGACCTGGACGCCACCGACAACAAGGGCTCCCTCGGCGCCAACGCCATCCTCGGCGTCTCCCTGGCCGTCGCCCACGCCGCCTCCGAGGCCAGCGACCTGCCCCTGTTCCGCTACCTCGGCGGCCCCAACGCGCACCTGCTGCCGGTGCCGATGATGAACATCCTCAACGGCGGTTCGCACGCGGACTCCAACGTGGACATCCAGGAGTTCATGATCGCCCCGATCGGCGCGGAGTCCTTCTCCGAGGCCCTGCGCTGGGGCACCGAGGTCTACCACACGCTGAAGAAGGTGCTGAAGGGCCGCGGCCTGTCCACCGGCCTCGGCGACGAGGGCGGCTTCGCCCCGAACCTCGGCTCCAACCGCGAGGCCCTCGACCTCATCCTCGAGGCCGTCAAGGAAGCCGGTTACACCCCCGGCGAGCAGATCGCCCTCGCGCTCGACGTCGCCGCCTCCGAGTTCTACAAGGACGGCACGTACGTCTTCGAGGGCAAGGAGCGCTCCGCCGCCGAGATGACGGAGTACTACGCCGAGCTGGTCGCCGCGTACCCGCTGGTCTCCATCGAGGACCCGCTGTTCGAGGACGACTGGGACGGCTGGAAGGCCCTCACCGACAAGCTCGGCGACAAGGTCCAGATCGTCGGCGACGACCTGTTCGTCACCAACCCGGAGCGCCTGGCCCGCGGCATCGAGGACGGCGCGGCCAACGCCCTGCTGGTCAAGGTGAACCAGATCGGTTCGCTGACCGAGACCCTGGACGCCGTCGAGCTGGCCCAGCGCAACGGCTTCAAGTGCATGATGTCGCACCGCTCCGGCGAGACCGAGGACGTCACCATCGCCGACCTGGCCGTCGCCACCAACTGCGGCCAGATCAAGACCGGTGCCCCGGCCCGCTCCGAGCGTGTCGCCAAGTACAACCAGCTGCTGCGCATCGAGGAGATCCTCGACGACGCCGCGGTGTACGCCGGCCGCAGCGCCTTCCCGCGGTTCAAGGGCTGATCCGCCGAACCGACGGCCCGCGCCGGGTGACGACCGAGGTCGTCGTGTCCTGGCCGGGCGTCCGTACGTCCCCGGACGCGGTCCCGTACCGTGTCCGGGGACGTACGCGCGTATGACAGGGGAACGGGAGGCGGGGAGATGGCCGTGAAGGACCGGGACCGGTTCTCCACCGCGACCAGGATCCGGCTGATCGGCGAGCAGACCGCCGCCCGGGTCTACCGCTCGCAGACCAAACGCCAGGCCCGCCGCTCCCGGCTGACCGGCCGGGCCGCGCTGCTCGCCCTGGTCGTCTGCTCGCTGATCGTGGCCCTCGCCTATCCCATGCGGGAGTACGTGTCCCAGCGCGCCGACATAGCCGACCTCCAGCAGGAGCAGGACGCGGCCAGGCAGCGGGTCGAGCAGCTGCGCGACCTGAAGGCGCGCTGGCAGGACGACGCCTACGCCGAGCAGCAGGTCCGCGCCCGGCTGCACTACGTCATGCCCGGCGAGACCGGCTACATCGTGATCGGCCCGGGT
Organism: Streptomyces sp. NEAU-W12; assembly: GCF_026242095.1. Lineage (NCBI taxonomy): Bacteria > Bacillati > Actinomycetota > Actinomycetes > Kitasatosporales > Streptomycetaceae > Streptomyces > Streptomyces sp. NEAU-W12. The sequence continues at coordinate 6,406 of NZ_JAPJDM010000020.1, read as the reverse complement.
GCGGCCGAGCAGCCGCGCGCCGACCGCGGATCGGCCGACCGCCCCTGGTACGCCAACGTCTGGGACGGCGTCGACACGTCCGATGCGGCCGGGCGATGAGCCCGGCGCCGTAGCCTTACTCCTCACGAGCACCAGCACCGCAGAAAGACAGGTATGGAAACGCCCCCGCCCACGACCCCGCGCACCGACCCGACCGACGCGGACGTCGAGGCGTTCACACAGCAGCTCGGGCGGCCCCCGCGCGGGCTGCGCGCCATCGCGCACCGATGCCCCTGCGGCCAGCCGGACGTCGTCGAGACCGCACCGAGGCTGCCCGACGGCACCCCCTTCCCGACGCTGTACTACCTCACCTGCCCCCGGGCCGCCTCGGCGATCGGGACGCTGGAGGCGAACGGCGTGATGAAGGAGATGACGGAGCGGCTGGCGACGGACCCGGTGCTGGCGGCCGCCTACCGCGCGGCGCACGAGGACTACGTCCGGCGCCGCGACGAGATCGAGGAACTGAAGGACTTCCCGAGCGCCGGCGGGATGCCGGACCGGGTGAAGTGCCTGCACGTCCTGGTCGCCCACTCGCTGGCCGCCGGCCCCGGCGTCAACCCGCTGGGCGACGAGGCGCTCGCGATGCTGCCGCAGTGGTGGCGCAAGGGCCCGTGCGTGACGGCCGCCGAGCCGCCCGCCGGTGAGGGATGGCAGGTGGAGAGCTCGGACGGCGGCTACTTCGCGGCCAGGCCGCTCGAGGAGGACGACCGATGACCCGCGTCGCCGCCATCGACTGCGGTACCAACTCGATCCGGCTCCTGGTGGCCGACGTCGACCCGCGGACGGGTGAACTCGTCGACCTGGACCGGCGCATGACGATCGTTCGGCTCGGCCAGGGCGTCGACCGTACGGGCCGGCTCGCCCCCGAGGCGCTGGAGCGGACGTTCGCCGCCTGCCGCGCGTATGCCCGGGTCATCAAGGAGCACGGCGCGCAGCGCGTCCGCTTCGTCGCCACCTCCGCCTCCCGCGACGCCGAGAACCGCGACGCGTTCGTGCGCGGGGTGCTGGACATCCTCGGCGTGGAGCCCGAGGTCATCACCGGCGACCAGGAGGCCGAGTTCTCCTTCACCGGCGCCACCAGGGAACTGACGGGCCGTGCGGACCTGCACCGCCCGTTCCTGGTCGTGGACATCGGCGGCGGCTCCACCGAGTTCGTCGTGGGCGACGACCGCGTACGGGCCGCCCGGTCCGTCGACGTGGGCTGCGTACGGATGACCGAGCGGCACCTGCTGCGGGACGGGGTGGTGCAGGACCCGCCGTCCGAGGAACGGATCGCGGCGATGCGGGCCGACATCGAGGCTGCCCTCGACCGGGCCGAGCGGACGGTCCCGCTGCGTGAGGCCCGCACCCTGGTCGGCCTGGCCGGTTCGGTCACGACCGTGTCGGCGATCGCCCAGGACCTGCCCGCGTACGACTCGACGGCCATCCACCACTCCCGGGTCACCCGGGAACGCGTCCGCGAGATCACCGACCGCCTGCTCCACGCCACCCACGCCGAACGCGCGGCGATCCCCTCCATGCACCCGGGCCGGGTCGACGTCATCGGGGCGGGCGCCCTCGTCCTGCTCTCCCTCATGGAACGCACCGGCGCGAAGGAGGTCGTCGTCAGCGAACACGACATCCTGGACGGGATCGCTCACTTCACGGCGAGCGAGGTGCGCTGAGGGGCGGTGCCCGGCGGTCTCGGTGTCGGGTGGGGCGTCACAGGTTGCGGTGGACGTCCCGCCGGTAGCCCACCTTGACGACGAGAACGACGAGTTCACCATCGTTGATCTGGTAGGCGATCCGGTAGCTTCCGACCCGGAGCCGGTAGAGGCCCGACGGGCCGGTGAGCTTCTTGACGTCGGCATCCTGGCGGTACGGGTCGTCACCGAGTGAGGTCAGCGCGGTCAGGATGCGCATGGCGTCGGGTCGGCTGATGGCCCGGAGTTGCCGCTGCGCAGCCGTGGTGAACCGGAAGGCGTACTTCACGTCGCCTCGCCGTCCTGCTCGGTGAACAGGTCCGCCAGCAGTTCCGCCATGGTGACGGTGCTGCCTCCCTCGGCCAGCACCGCTTCGGCCTCGCGCGCCAGCATCACGTCGGCCGCTTCCTCCAACGCTTCGAAGTCCGAGATCGGCACCACGGCGGCCACCGGGGCGCCATTGCGCGTGATGACAGTCGGCACGCCTTCTGCAGCCCGGTTGATGTGGTCGGCGAGGTGTGCGCGGGCTTCCCGCACGGTCACTGTGTTCTCACTCATGAGGTCAGCGTACGCGCGCACGTGTACACGCGACACCTGTCGGGAGTCGCGTTCGTGAGCGATGCTGGACCGGATCGCCCGGTCCGTCGCCACTGACGCGTAGTGCTCTGCTGAGCAGCGGGAACACGCTTTGAGCGGTGATCGGAAGGGCCGGTCGGGCCCTTCCGCGGAGTGTCGGCGGGAAAGTTCGTGAAGTTCTTCACAAGGAAATCGGCCCGGCAGGTCGAAGAACCGGGTCCGGTTGCCCCTTTCGGGCTCCCTGGGCCGCTTTGAACATGTTCAGGAGGCGCGGGCGGGGGGTCCTCAAGGGGTCGCCGCCGACCCTCCGCGCGCGACCTCACGGGGGCCTCGGGATCGAAGAGAGGCAGCTCACGCGGCATTGACAACGGGTCGCGTACGGCCCTGGTTCCCGGATCCCGGCATGGGCTTGATCACAAAAGCCGGGAAGTGTAACACGAGCACTGTCCGAGCTTGTGAAGGGGCGCACGAGCCCACCCCCCGGGGCGGGTGGATACTCGATGGCATGAGCACCACGGAGCGTCCCAGGATCCTCGTAGTAGGCGGTGGGTACGTAGGCCTGTACGCAGCTCGGCGCATCCAGAAGAAGATGCGTTACGGCGAGGCGACCGTCACCGTCGTCGACCCGCGGTCGTACATGACCTACCAGCCCTTCCTCCCCGAAGCCGCCGCCGGCAACATCTCCCCGCGGCACGTCGTCGTCCCCCTGCGACGCGTGCTCCCCAAGGCGGAGGTTCTCACCGGCCGGGTCACCACCATCGACCAGGACCGCAAGGTCGCCACGGTCGCGCCGCTCGTCGGCGAGGCCTACGAGCTGCCCTTCGACTACCTGGTCATCGCGCTCGGCGCGGTCTCCCGCACCTTCCCGATCCCCGGCCTCGCCGAGCAGGGCATCGGCATGAAGGGCATCGAGGAGGCCATCGGCCTGCGCAACCACGTCCTCGAGCAGCTCGACAAGGCCGACTCCACCACGGACGAGGAGATCCGCCGCAAGGCGCTCACCTTCGTCTTCGTGGGCGGTGGCTTCGCGGGCGCGGAGACCATCGGCGAGGTCGAGGACATGGCCCGGGACGCGGCCAAGTACTACAGGAACGTCTCCCGCGAGGACATGCGCTTCATCCTCGTCGACGCCGCCGACAAGATCCTCCCCGAGGTGGGTCCCAAGCTCGGCGCGTACGGCAAGGAGCACCTCGAGAGCCGCGGTGTCGAGGTCTACCTCTCCACCTCCATGGACTCCTGCGTCGACGGCCACGTCGTGCTGAAGAACGGCCTCGAGGTCGACTCCCACACGATCGTGTGGACGGCGGGCGTCAAGCCGAACCCGGCACTGGCCCGCTTCGGCCTGCCGCTGGGCCCGCGCGGCCACGTCGACACCCGGCCGACCCTCCAGGTCACCGGCACCGACTACATCTGGGCCGCGGGCGACAACGCCCAGGTGCCGGACCTCGTGGGCCGCAAGGCCGGCAACGAGAACGCCTGGTGCCCGCCGAACGCCCAGCACGCGCTGCGCCAGGCCAAGGTCCTCGGCGACAACGTGGTCTCCGGCATGCGGGGCTTCCCGCAGAAGGACTACAGCCACGCCAACAAGGGCGCGGTGGCGGGCCTCGGCCTGCACAAGGGCGTCGCGATGATCGTCATGGGCAAGATGAAGATCAAGCTCAAGGGCCGTCTCGCCTGGTACATGCACCGTGGCTACCACGGCCTCGCGATGCCGACCTGGAACCGCAAGATCCGCGTCTTCGCCGACTGGACGCTCGCCGTCTTCCTCAAGCGCGAGGTCGTCTCGCTGGGTGCGATCCAGTCCCCGCGCGACGAGTTCTACGAGGCCGCGAAGCCGGCGCCGCTGCCCGCGGCCGCCGAGCCGGTCCCGGCCGGGAAGGCGGAGAAGGCCGGGAGCGAGAAGGCCAAGGCCTCCTGACCGCAGGCTTCCTGACCGCAGGCTTCCTCACCGCAGGCTTCCTCACCGCAGGCCGCCCGACCCGCAGGCCCCGCCGGGCCCGCGCCCGGCCGGGCGGCCTGCGGTCCGCCCGACCCGAAGGCCCGTCCGACGGCCCCCGGTTCGCCCGTCGGGAGTGACCGGCCGTCTGCCGGGCCGTCTTCGGCTCCTCGAAAGGGCCGCCCGCCATCCGTGGTGCGGGCGGCCCTTTCCGCGTTTTGCCCACGCACCGTGGGTGTTTTCTTGGTGAGGACATTCCGGGATTTCCCCTCCCCAGGCTCTCGACCTCGCTCGAGCAGGGGACGGCCCTATCGGAGGTGTACACCATGAGAGACGCCGCTCCGCGGCTGAAGGGCCTTGTCGAACAGCTGGTGGGGGCGCCCCTCCCGCTGCGCATCCGCGCCTGGGACGGATCACAGGCCGGTCCGCCCACCGCCCCGATCCTCGTCGTACGCAACCGCCGTGCCGTGCGCCACCTGCTGTTCAAGCCGGGCGAACTCGGCCTCGCCCGCGCCTGGGTGACCGGTGACCTCGGCGTCGAGGGCGACCTGTACACCGCCCTCGACGCCATCGCCGGCCTCGTCTGGCAGCGCGGCGAGGACGCCCCCACCCTCGCCCGGTCCCTGCGTGACCCGGGCGTCCGCTCCGCCGTCCGCGGCCTCGCCGCGCTGGCCGGCCCGCCGCTGCCGCCCGGCCCGCCCCCGGAGGAGGTCCGCAGGCCCCGCCGCGGCCTGCACACCAAGCACAGCGACCGGCGGGCCATCAGCCACCACTACGACGTCGGCAACGACTTCTACGAGATCGTCCTCGGCCCGTCCATGGTGTACTCCTGCGCCTACTGGCCCGCCCCGCCGCCGCGGGCGACCCTCGAACAGGCCCAGCGCGACAAGCTCGAACTCGTCTGCCGCAAACTCGCCCTGACGCCCGGGCAGCGGCTGCTGGACGTCGGCTGCGGCTGGGGCTCCATGGCGATCCACGCCGCCCGCGAGCACGGCGTGAGCGTCGTCGGCGTCACCCTCTCCCAGGCGCAGGCCGGGTACGCCCGCAAGCGCGTCGCCGAAGAAGGACTCACCGACCGCGTCGAGATCCGCGTCGAGGACTACCGGGACGTCACGGACGGCCCCTACGACGCCATCTCCTCGATCGGCATGGCCGAACACGTCGGCTCCCCGCGCTATCTGGAGTACGCCACCGCTCTGCACCGCCTCCTGAGGCCCGGCGGGCGGCTGCTGAACCACCAGATCGCGCGCCGCCCGCAGCGGGACGAGACGGAGTACGAACTGACCCCGTTCATCGACGCGTACGTCTTTCCCGACGGTGAACTCGCCCTCGTGGGCACCACCGTGTCCCTGCTGGAGCGGGCCGGCTTCGAGACGCGCGACGTCGAGTCGATCCGCGAGCACTACGCACTCACCCTGCGCCGCTGGGTGGCGAACCTGGAGGCCGACTGGGACCGGGCGGTCTCCCTCGCGGGGCCCGGCCGTGCCCGCGTCTGGCTGCTGTACATGGCCGCCTCCGCGCTCGCCTTCGAACGCAACCGCCTCGGCGTCAACCAGGTCCTGGCCGTGCGGACCCCCGGATCCGGCACCTCCGGTCTCCCCTTGCGCGCCCGCACCTGGAACTGACGGAGCGGTGCCCGTCCCTCCGCCCCTCGGATGGCACCCGGCACGACGAAGGGCCCTGGTCCGGCGACCGACGCCGAGCCGGCTTCGGCCACCGGAACAGGGCCCGCGCCCCGCCCCCCGTACTGCTCCACCCTCCGGCCGCCGATGGCTACTCGGCCTTGATCGCCCCGAGCACGTTCAGCCGTGCCGCCCGCCGGGCCGGCCACAGTGCCGCGAGGATGCCCACGGCGCCGGACAGCAGCAGGAAGACCGCCAGCCGGTCCCAGGGCAGGATCAGTTCGTACGTCGCCACCGTGGAGCCCACCAGCCGGCCGGCCGCCCAGCCGAAGAACACGCCGAGGCCGATGCCGAGCACCCCGCCGAACAGGGAGATCACCAGGGACTCCAGGCGGACCATCCGCTTGACGCCCTTGCGGTCCAGGCCGATCGCGCGGAGCATGCCGATCTCCTGGGAACGCTCGAACACCGACATGGCCAGGGTGTTGACGACCCCGAGGACCGCGACGAGCACGGCCATCGCCAGCAGCCCGTAGACCATGTTCAGAACC
>NZ_JAPJDM010000002.1:301288-443949 GCF_026242095.1 Streptomyces sp. NEAU-W12 | reverse complement strand
CTCACCCGTTCGCCACTAATCCCCACCGAAGTGGTTCATCGTTCGACTTGCATGTGTTAAGCACGCCGCCAGCGTTCGTCCTGAGCCAGGATCAAACTCTCCGTGAATGTTTTCCCGTGATCGGGAATGACACGCACGAGAGCGGAACGGTCGGGCGGAATGAGCCCGGCCGTTCACAGCGTCCTCGCTGTGTTTGTTTCAAAGGAACCTCGTCCCGGCCGAACGGCCGGAGACGGGGTATCAACATATCTGGCGTTGATTTTTGGCACGCTGTTGAGTTCTCAAGGAACGGACGCTTCCTTTGTACTCACCCTCTCGGGCTTTCCTCCGGGCGCTTCCCTTCGGTCTTGCGTTTCCGACTCTATCAGACTCTTTCGCGTCTGCCCCGGTCGGCGGGAATGTCATCGGGCTTTGGGCTTTCGCCCGTCGGCCTTTCGACATTCACTACGTTAGCCGATTCCCTCGCTCGATTCATAATCGGGCTTCACCGGTTTGGAATTCGGACATGCGAACATGGCGAACCCGACCCCGTTGAGGGCGATCTTGAGTAGTGGGTTGACCGCTTCCGGCTGCAGGCGAACGCCGTACCCGGTTCAGCGGCTCGGGCCACATTACGCACCTTCCAGGCCCGAGTCAACCTCTCGGCTTCGCCGACGCTTCGGTACGTGGCCCGGTACGGGCTCACCGTCGGGTCGCCGGCCCTCCAGAGGCGCCGGGGGCGCCCGGCTCCGTCGCCGGAGAGTCCGGTGCGCGGGACGTTGCGTACCTGGTCAGAAAGTACCGGAGCGCCGATGGGATCCGCAGCGGAGTGTCGTCCGGAGGCACAGGCGTCCGTGCCGTCAGGGGCCGTTGCCAGGCGGGCCGGCGCGGAAGGCGCACGGCCGCTCAGGCTCCGGCGGACGGCTTGGCTCTCGGGCTCAGTCGGTACGCCGAGACCGTTGGGTCACCGGCGAGGTAGAAGCGGTGCTGCCAGTCGTGGGCTCTGCTCACGCCTACCCGAGGACCGACCCGGATGAGTGCGGCGGGTACCGGCTCACCCTCGGACAACGTGACCGGGGCGCCTGTCAGCAGATCCGTGCCGTTGTGCTCTGCCGTGATGCCGAGCGCTTGGCAGAAGTTCCCCGGACCCCGCGCAAGGCGTGGGCTCTCGACCTTCGCCCCTCGCCGCTTGCGTGCCAGGTCCTCCCCTTCGACGATCCTGCCTGCGCGGACAAGGACGGCCGAGGCGATGCCCGCTGTTCCGGTGACGATGTTGGCGCACCAGTGGAGACCGTGAGAGCGGTAGACGTACAGGTCTCCTGCCGGTCCGAACATGACGGCGTTGCGGGGTGTCCTGCCCCGGTAGGCGTGGGAGGCGGGGTCGGCCGCACCGGAGTACGCCTCGGTCTCCGTGATGGTGATGCTCACGGTTCCCTCGGGGGTCTCGTGGGTGAGGACGGCACCGAGCAGCCTGGGGGCGACTTCTTCAGCGGGGTGAGCGAGATCCATGACGTTCATGCTGACCGCCTTGACATGCCGTAGGTGAAGGAGACGTACACGTGGCCGGGTGGACCGGACATCACGCCGTCGCGGGCGGTGCGGCCCCGACAGGCGTGGGAGCCCGGACCGTTGCGGCCGTCGTAGGCTTCGACCTCCGTCAGCCGGAGGGTGATCGGACCGTCCGGGGTGGTACGCGCGACGAGCCGGCCGAGGAGGCCGGGGCGACCTCGGGGACGGGGCGGTCGAAGAGCTGTCCGTGCAGGGGCGTACGGTCGGGGGTCGCGATCATGGCGTCCGAGAGTACTCCGGGCTGCCGCTGCCACGGGGCGGCCACAGGGCGCCGCAATCGCAAGGGTGACGGAACCGGCCAGGGCCGGATCGCGTTGTTAGGGATCGAAGGTCCACATGTGGCGACGACGCGATAGAGAACGACAAGGGGAGAGACATGGCGTTCAAGAAGCTGCTCGCGAGCCTGGGAGCCGGCGGGGCTTCGGTCGAGACGGTGCTGCACGAGGTCAACGTCGTTCCGGGTGGGGTCGTCCAGGGTGAGGTGCGGATCCAGGGCGGGTCCGTGAACCAGCAGATCGAGGGTCTGTCGGTCGGGCTGCAGGCCAAGGTCGAGGTCGAGAGCGGCGACGAGGAGTACAAGCAGAACATCGAGTTCACCAAGTCGTCGCTCGGTGGGGCCTTCGAGCTCGAGGCGGGCGCGGTGCACGCGGTGCCGTTCGGGCTGGAGATCCCCTGGGAGACGCCGATCACGATGATCGACGGGCAGGCGCTGCGCGGGATGAACATCGGTGTGACCACGGAGCTGGCGATCGCTCGGGCCGTGGACTCCGGTGACCTGGACCCGATCAACGTGCACCCGCTGCCGGCGCAGAAGGCGATCCTGGACGCGTTCATCCAGCTGGGCTTCCGGTTCAAGAGCGCGGACATGGAGCGCGGCCAGGTCCGGGGGACGCGTCAGCGGCTGCCGTTCTACCAGGAGATCGAGTTCTTCCCGCCGCAGCAGTACCACGGGCTGCACCAGGTCGAGCTGACCTTCGTGGCCGACGAGCAGGCGATGGACGTCGTGCTGGAGATGGACAAGAAGCCCGGTCTGTTCAGTGAGGGCAGCGACACCTTCCGGTCCTTCATGGTGGGGCTGAACGACTACCAGGGCACCGACTGGACCGCCTACCTCAACCAGTGGCTGTCCGAGGTCGGCAGCAAGCGCAACTGGTTCTAGGCTCGGTTCCCACTGAACGCAGGCGATCAGCAGGAGGTACCGAGGTGACCGAGCTCGAGCGGCGTCCGCTTCCCCATGACTTCCACCCGCCCGTACCGTCGTTCACGGTGACGAGCAGGGAGGTCGAGGAGGGCGCGACGCTCCAGGAGGCCCAGGTGCAGGCAGGCGGCAACACCTCGCCGCAGTTGCACTGGGCGGGCTTCCCGCCGGAGACCAAGAGTTTCGCGGTGACCTGCTACGACCCGGACGCCCCGACGGGGAGCGGGTTCTGGCACTGGGTGGTGTTCGACATCCCGGCCTCGGTGACCGAACTGCCGACCGGTGCGGGCAGCGGTGGGCCCGGGGGTCTGCCCGAGGGCGCGGTTCAGGCGCGCAACGACTACGGCACCAAGGACTTCGGCGGTGCGGCACCGCCGCCCGGGGACGGACCGCACCGGTATGTGTTCACGGTGTACGCGGTGGATCAGGAGAAGCTCGGTCCGGACTCGGACGCGTCTCCCGCTGTCGTGGGCTTCAACCTGCGGTTCCACACGATCGCGCGGGCCCGGCTGATCGGTGAGTACGAGGTGCCCGCAGGCTCCTGACCCGATCCCGGCGTTCACAGAACGTTTGCCCGCCCCCGGTCTTGGAATTGATCAGGGGCGGGCATTTTTGTTGCCGGGGGCGGGGGAACACCTCCCGTGTGAAGCAGCAGATATTGCGTTGTCCATCTCGGCGTGCCCGGCCAGAGTTGGTCCCGGTCCGCCGAAGGGCGGGCCGGTGCGCACGGGAGGTGGGCTGGTATGCGGGACACGCTGGTACTGAACGCGAGCTTCGAGCCGTTGTCGACGGTGACGCTGAACCGAGCCGTCGTTCTGGTGCTTCAGGACAAGGCGGTCGTCGAGCAGGCCCACCCCGAAATGCGGATGCGTGGAGCCGCGGTCGACATACCGGCGCCTCGGGTGATCAGGCTCTGCCAATACGTCAGGGTGCCGTTCCGAAGACGGGCGCCGTGGTCGAGGCGGGGTGTCCTGGTGCGCGACCGGAACCGGTGCGCGTACTGCGGGGGGCGGGCCACCACCGTGGACCACGTGGTGCCGCGGTCGCACGGTGGCCAGGACACCTGGCTGAACACGGTGGCCTCGTGCGCACAGGACAACCACCGCAAGGCGAACCGGACGCCGGAGCAGGCGGGGATGCCGCTGCTGCGGCAGCCCTTCGAACCGACGCCGGCGGACGCGATGCTGCTGGCGCTGGGGCGGGAGGACTTCGACGCGCTGCCGGAGTGGCTGGCCCAGCCCGCCGCCTGAGCCGGCCGCCTGGGTCCGCAGCCTGGCAGCTGCTTCTCGTACGTGCACGGCGGGGGGCCGCCGGGCCCGGGCCGCGGGGCCCCCCCCGGTGGGCGGGGCCGCGGGTCCGGGGCGGGCCCGGGGGGGGCCCCGCTTCCCGAGGGAAGCGGGCCCCCGCCGTTTCGCCGTTCCCATTCTGCCGGTCGCCCGGTCAGTCGATGGAGGGCTTCTCCCGGCGCTCCGTGGCGGCGCCCGAGTTGCCGTTGCCGCCGCTCTGACCGCCGCCGCCGAGGCCACCGAAGTTGCCCATGGCGCCGGACAGGCCCTTGAGCGCGTCCCCGATCTCGCTGGGGACGATCCACAGTTTGTTGGCGTCGCCCTCGGCGATCTTCGGGAGCATCTGGAGGTACTGGTAGGAGAGCAGCTTCTGGTCGGGGTCGCCCGCGTGGATCGCCTCGAAGACCGTGCGGACGGCCTGGGCCTCGCCCTCGGCCCTGAGTGCCGCCGCCTTGGCCTCACCCTCGGCACGCAGGATCTGGGACTGCTTCTCGCCCTCGGCACGCAGGATCTCGGACTGCCGGACACCTTCGGCCTGGAGGATCGCGGCGCGCTTGTCGCGGTCCGCGCGCATCTGCTTCTCCATCGAGTCCTGGATGGAGGTGGGCGGCTCGATCGCCTTGAGTTCGACACGGTTGACGCGGATGCCCCACTTGCCGGTGGCTTCGTCGAGGACGCCGCGCAGGGCCGCGTTGATCTCCTCACGGGAGGTCAGGGTGCGCTCGAGGTCCATGCCACCGATGATGTTGCGCAGGGTGGTGACGGTGAGCTGTTCGATCGCCTGGATGTAGCTGGCGACCTCGTAGGTCGCCGCCCGCGCATCGGTCACCTGGTAGTAGATGACGGTGTCGATGTTGACGACCAGGTTGTCCTGGGTGATCACCGGCTGGGGCGGGAACGGGACGACCTGTTCGCGCAGGTCGATGCGGTTGCGGATGGTGTCGATGAACGGGACGACGATATTGAGGCCCGCGTTGAGTGTGCGTGTGTAGCGGCCGAAGCGCTCGACGATGGCGGCGCTCGCCTGTGGAATGACTTGGATCGTCTTGATCAGGGCGATGAAGACCAACACCACCAGGATGATCAGAACGATGATGACCGGTTCCATCGTCGGTTCCCCGTACCCTTCTTCGCCTCGGCGCCTTCGGAGGATCTTACGGCTGTTGAGGATCTTGCTGGTCGAGTCTGCCAGAACGTAGTACAACTCGCTGGCCGTTCGGTCCAGTTGTGGTCCTGTGGGAACACGTCGCGCGAGGTCGTTCGCGCAGGTCTCGCGGTCACATGACGATCGCCGTGGCTCCCTCGATCTCCACGACGTCCACTTCCTGGCCGACTTCGTAGGCGTGGCCGGAGTCGAGGGCGCGTGCCGACCACACCTCGCCGGCCAGTTTGATCCGGCCGCCGGAGCCGTCGACCCGCTCCAGCACGACGGCCTGTCTGCCCTTCAGGGCGTCCACGCCGGTGGCGTGTTGGGGGCGGCCCGCGCGTTGTCGCTTCGCGATGGGCCGTACGACGGCGATGAGAGCGGTCGAGACGACGGCGAAGACCACTACCTGGGCCACGGCGCCGCCACCGAAGACTCCGGAGACCACCGCGGCGGCGATGGCACCCACCGCGAGCATGCCGAGTTCGGGCATCGCGGTGACCACCAGCACGATGCCGAGTACTGCCGCGCCGATCAGCCACCAGAGCCATGCGTCGATGTCCACATGGTCATGGTAGGACCGCGCACCCGGTCGCCGACAGAGCGCCCGGGGTGTGAACGGGCTTTCTCGGCCCGCTTCTTGAGGCGGACGCGTCCCGGCGCGTCCCGGGACCTGCTCCGTGGTTCTCCGCCGTTCCTCCCCGGGGGCGGGTCCGGGCCGCCGGCCTCGAACCCCGGGCGTCAGGCCATCGGGAGGCCCTGCGCGGTCCAGCGGTCACCGACCTGCTCCACGACCAGCGGGAGGCCGAAGCAGAGGGAGAGGTTGCGGGAGGTGAGGTCGAGTTCCAGTGGGCCGGCGGCGAGGATCCTGCCCTGACGGATCATCAGTACGTGGGTGAACCCGGGGGCGATCTCCTCGACGTGGTGCGTGACCATGACCATGGAGGGGGCGATCGGGTCGCGGGCGAGGCGGCCGAGGCGGCGTACGAGGTCCTCGCGGCCTCCGAGGTCGAGGCCGGCGGCGGGCTCGTCGAGGAGCAGCAGCTCGGGGTCGGTCATCAGCGCGCGGGCGATGAGGGTGCGCTTGCGCTCGCCCTCGGAGAGGGTGCCGAACTCGCGGTCCACGAACTCGGACATGCCGAGACGGTCGAGGAAGGCGCGGGCGCGCTGCTCGTCGACCTCCTCGTACTCCTCCTGCCAGCCGGCGGTCATGCCGTAGGCGGCGGTCAGTACGGTCTGCAGGACCGTCTGGCGCTTGGGGAGTTTGTCGGCCATGCCGTTTCCGGCGATGCCGATGCGCGGGCGCAGTTCGAAGACGTCGGTGCCGGGGGCGCCGAGGGTCTCGCCGAGGATGGTGGCGGTGCCCGCGGTGGGGAACAGGTAGCTGGAGGCGATGTTGAGGAGGGTGGTCTTGCCGGCTCCGTTGGGGCCGAGGATGACCCAGCGCTCGCCCTCCTTGACCGACCAGGACACCTGGTCCACCAGAGCCCGGCCCTCGCGGACCACGGATACGTCCTGAAGCTCCAGAACATCGCTCATGAGCGCGTTGTCTCCCCTTGCAGTGTGGCCGGGTCCCGGCTGTGTCGTACACCTGTGGTCGGTCCGCCGCACCCGTGGGCGCAGCCCTTCATGAAATCTACGCCACCGGTCGACCCGGGCATCCCATCGGTCCGGTCCTTAGGGTGGGGGCATGCTCTCGGAACCACGTTCAGGACGTCTGACCTCATGGGGAAATGCCCTTGTTGCCGGTCTTGTCTCGCCGGACGACGCCGTGCTCGCCGTCGTCGGTGACGACGCGGTGCACCGGGTGGAGGGGGTGCCGGGCGAGTCCGCGCCGGTGGGCCTCACGCTGGCGCTGGGGCGGCTGCGGGCGCTCGGGGCGACCGGGCTGCGGATCGCGCTGCCCACGCCGGGGCATCCGCTGGGGCTGAGCGGGCCGCCGGAGTTCAACGCGCGGGCGCTGGAGGCGGGGGAGGCGGTGGTGGGTCACGGAGCCGCCTTCGGGCTGGTGCCCCGGGTGCGGGAGGCCGGGCCCGAGGGTGACGTGCACGTGGAGGTCGTCTGGCACTGCCTGCCGGTACGGGAGGCGCCGCCCGCCGATGTGCCCTCGCTCGGCGAGGCGGAGCGGGAACTGGCGGAGGCGTTGCGGGAGGCGACCGAGGTCCTGACGCGGCTGGACCTGGCCGGGTCGGGACCGGTGGCCGAGGCGGCGGTCGACGCGTACCGGGCGCGGGCGGAGGCGGGGCGTCAGGTGCTGGCGCCGGGATACCCGCCGCGGGCGGTGCGGGTGCTGGAGCTGGCGCAGCGGGTCGGGGCGCTGGTCACGCTGGCCCGTACGAGCGGGCACGGGGGCGCGGTGAGCGCGTCGGAGATGGCGGCGCGCGGGGAGGCGCTGCGGCCGGTGGAGCGGACGGCCCGGCGGGCGCAGGTCGCGGCGTACAACTCCGTGGTGGAGGAACGGGAGCGTGGCGTGAGGTGAACGCTGGTCGCCCCCGACGGTCCCGGCCGCACCGACGGTGACGACCGGCCTCCCGGGCGGGGCCGGGAGGCCGGGGTCGTCACCGGGTCGGTGACAGACGTCAGCCGTTGACCGCCACGTTGCCGAAGGCGGGGTTCAGCAGACCGATCACGTTGACGCTGTTGCCGGACACGTTGACCGGGACGTCGACCGGGACCTGGACGACATTGCCCGAGACGACGCCCGGGGAGCCCACGGCCTTGCCGTCGGCGTGCGCGCCGTCGGTGGCGGAGGCCATGCCCGTGCCGGCGGCGAGCAGTCCGCCGGCCATCATCGTCACGGCCGCCGCCTTCTTCAGGTTCTTCACTTTCCGAGCCCTCCTCGCGGTCACCGCGGCAGGCGCCGCGGTACGCACGGGACAACGGCGGGGACCGAAGAAGGATGCGCCATCCGAGGGTCATTCCCACGACAGTATGAATCTCGGACCGGAAGGGAACCGTCCGCCCGGCCCCGGACGTCACGGCGCCCCGGACGTCACGTGCTCACCCCGTGGCGTACGGCCCACAGGGCGGCCTGGGTGCGGTCCGAGAGGTCGAGTTTCATCAGGATGTTCGAGACGTGCGTCTTCACGGTCTTCTCGGACAGCACCAGGGCGCGGGCGATCTCCCGGTTGGAGCGGCCGTCCGCTATGAGGCCGAGCACCTCGCGTTCCCGCTCCGTGAGCGACCCGGCGCGGCCCTGGCCCGAGTGGGTCTCCTCCTGGGCCAGCAGGGCACCGGCGACCTCCGCCTGGAGGAGGACGTGCCCGGCGTGGACGGAGCGGATGGCGCCGGCGAGCGCGTCGGGGTCGATGTCCTTGTACACGTATCCGGCGGCGCCCGCACGCAGGGCCGGGACCACGGTGCGCTGCTCGGTGAAGCTGGTGACGATCAACACGCGTGCGGGGTGCTCCAGTTCGCGGAGCCGGCGCAGGGCGTCCACTCCGTCCATGCCCGGCATCCTGACGTCCATCAGGATCACGTCGGGCCGCAGTTCGTCGGCGAGGGCGACTCCTTCGGCGCCGTCCGCGGCCTCCCCGACGACCTCGATGTCGTCCTGCACCTCGAGGAAGGTGCGCAGGCCCCGGCGGACCACCTGGTGGTCGTCCACCAGCAGCACCCTGATCGCGTCAGCCACCGGGAACCTCCATCTCGATCGTGGTGCCCTTGCCGGGCGCCGATTCCACGGTCAGGCTGCCGCCGGCCCCGCTCGCCCGGTCACGCATGGAGACCAGGCCGAGATGGCGTCCCGCGCGGCGGACGGTCCCCGGGTCGAAGCCCTTGCCGTCGTCGGCGACCCGCAGGACGGCGCCACCGCCCCGGCGTTCCAGGGTGACGTCCACCTGGCCGGCCTCCGCGTGCCGCAGCGCGTTGTGCAGCGCCTCCTGGGCGACACGCAGCACCGCTTCCTCCTGGGTGGCCGGCAGGGCACGCGCCCCGTGGCCGGTGAAGGTCACGCGCGCGCTGTGGGCGCGGTCGAGGACCTGGACCTGGGTGCGGAGGGTCGCGACGAGACCGTCCTCGTCGAGGGCGGCGGGGCGCAGCTCGACGACCGCGGCGCGCAGCTCCTCGGCGGCCTCGGCCGCCAGGGCGGCGACCTGCTGGAGTTCGCCCTTGGCCCGGAAGGGGTCGCGGTCCACGAGGCGGGCGGCCGCCTGGGCGGTGAGCCGCAGGGAGAACAGTTTCTGGCTGACGGCGTCGTGGAGTTCGTGGGCGAGGCGGGAACGCTCCTCGGCGATGGTCAGTTCGCGGCTGCGCTCGTAGAGCCGGGCGTTGGTGAGGGCGATCGCGGCGTGCTGGGCCAGGATGCCGAGTACGTCCTCGTCGTCCTGGGTGAATCCGCAGGTGCCTGCCGGCGCGGGAGCGCCCGGGGCCCGCGCGGGGTGCGCCTCGACGGGCCTCAGCTTGTTGGCGAGGAAGAGGGCCCCGATGACCTCGTCGCCGTCGCGGACGGGCAGGCCCAGGAAGTCGACCAGATCGGGGTGGGCACTGGGCCAGCCCTCGAAGCGGGGGTCCCTGCGCACGTCGGCGAGGCGCTGGGGCCTGTCCTCGCGCAGCATCGCGGCGAGAATGCCGTGCTGGCGCGGGAGGGGGCCGATGGCCTTCCACTGCGCGTCGCTGACGCCGTCGACCACGAACTGGGCGAAGCCGCCGTGGTCGTCGGGGACGCCGAGCGCGGCGTACTGCGCGTCGAGCAGCTCACGGGCCGAGGCGACGATCGTCTTGAGGACGTCACGCACCTCGAGGTGCCTGCTCATGGCCAGCAGCGCGGTGCTCACCGCGGCGAGGCCTGACGGGGGACCGTGGCTCATGTCCTCACGGTACCGGCGGGCTGCGGTGCCGCGGATCCGTCCGGAGACGGCGACGGCCCGGGCCGGAGGTCGTAGGACCCCGGGTGCGCCGGGAGCCGCCGACGGCCGGTCCACGTACCGGCCGAGACCCCTCACGGAGTGACTTGCTCCAGCAACATTCCGTAAGGGTGAGGAGTGACGGATGTGAGGCCGGGCATAGGGCGCACGTCACGTACGAACACGCATAGGAGATACATAACGGACACGCATGCCGGGCGTATAGTCCGATTCGCCCGGCATGAGCACCCCTGATCCACTACCCGTCTTCGTACGTCACACCTTTGCCTCGCCATTTTGCGGCCGCTAAGAATGGCTCCCGTCGCTCAGCGCCGTGGGTTCTCCCGCACGGCGTTCGTGCCGGAACAACCACTGTCCCCACCGGACGTTGAGCGACCTCCGCGCTATTCGAAGAGGTCCCCCACCCATGTCGAAGAACCTCCTCATCCGTGGGCACGCCCGTGCTCTGAACCGCCATCACAAGGTCGCCGTCGCCGGTGTCGCCGCCTTCGGCGCCGCGGCCATCGGTTTCTCGGCCACGCCGAGCGACGCGTCGACGACCACCACGAGCGAGGCGGCCTCCACCGCACGGATCGCCTACAGCACCGAGCCGATCAAGGACGTCAGGGGCACCGTCACCGACCAGCTGGCCGGCGCCGGTGTGAAGACCGAGCTGATCTCCGCGAAGAAGAAGGCCGCCGCCGACGCCGCGGCCGAGAAGAAGGCCGGGAAGAAGGCCGCCGCGGCCGCCGCGAAGAAGAAGACCGAGCGCGAGAGCGAGAGCGACCGGGCGGGCCGCTCCGGCGACCGTCAGTGGGAGGGCCGGCAGGGCGACACCGGCAAGCCCGCCCGGAAGGCCTACGCCGACAACCTCGACGGCTGGATCCGCGAGTCCCTGGACATCATGAAGAAGCGTGGCATCCCGGGTTCCTACGAGGGCATCCACCGCAACATCATCCGGGAGTCCTCGGGCAACCCGAAGGCCATCAACCTCTGGGACATCAACGCCCAGAACGGCATCCCGTCCAAGGGTCTGCTGCAGGTGATCCCGCCGACGTTCTCGGCGTACCACGTCCCGGGCACGTCGAAGAACATCTACGACCCGGTCGCGAACATCACCGCCGCCTGCAACTACGCGGCGGACCGGTACGGCTCCATGGACAACGTCAACAGCGCGTACTGAGGTCGGCGCGGACCTCTTCTCGCGACCCGACGCGAACCGGTACGCCGAAGGGCGGCACCCCCCTGACGGGGTGCCGCCCTTCGGGGCGTACGGCGCGCGGGCGGCCGCTTCGGCTACTTGCGCATGACCTCGGGCTCGTGGCGGCGCAGGAAGCGGGCCACGAAGAAGCCGCAGACCACGCCGAGGGCGACGAGCGCGCCCATGTCCATGAACCAGGCCCCGGCCGTGTGCTCCCACAGCGGGTCGGTGTCGCCCGGCGTCTCCGGCGGGCTGATCCGGTTGAAGTCCAGCGTGGCACCGGCGGCGGCGACCGCCCAGCGCGACGGCATCAGGAACGAGAACTGGTTGACGCCCACCGCGCCGTGCAGCGCGAACAGGCATCCGGTGAACACGACCTGGATGATCGCGAACATCACCAGCAGCGGCATGGTCTTCTCGGCGGTCTTCACCAGCGCGGAGATGATCAGGCCGAACATCATCGAGGTGAAGCCCAGCGCCATGATCGGGATGGACAGCTCGAGCAGCGTGAAGCCTCCGAGAACCAGCCCCTCCTCGGGAAGCTCCCTGCTGGAGAAGCCGATGACGCCGACCAGCAGGCCCTGCAGCACGGTGACCATGCCGAGCACGAAGACCTTGGACATCAGGTAGGCCGAGCGGGACAGACCGGTCGCACGTTCCCGCTCGTAGATGACCCGTTCCTTGATCAGCTCACGTACGGAGTTCGCGGCACCGGCGAAGCAGGCACCGACCGCGAGGATCAGCAGGACCGTGGTCGCCGTGCCGTTCGGAATGATCCGGCCGGCCGCGTTGGGCTCGTTCGGCAGCAGCCCCCTGTCGGGATCGATGAGGAGGCTGACCGCGCCGAGCACGGCCGGAAGGATCACCGTCAGGGCGAGGAAGCCCTTGTCGGAGACGATCACCGAGACGTAGCGGCGTACCAGTGTGACGAACTGCGACATCCAGCCCTGCGGCTTCGGCGGCCGCATCGCCTGCATCACCGGGACCTGTACGGACTGCGGCGCGACCGCGTCGATGTCCGCGGCGTACATCTGGTAGTGCTGCGAGCCCTTCCAGCGGCCCGCCCAGTCGTAGTCGCGGTAGTTCTCGAAGGCGGAGAAGACGTCGGCCCAGGTGTCGTAGCCGAAGAAGTTCAGGGCTTCCTCGGGTGGGCCGAAGTAGGCGACGGAACCACCGGGCGCCATCACCAGGAGCTTGTCGCAGATCGCCAGCTCCGCCACGGAGTGGGTGACGACGAGGACGGTGCGCCCGTCGTCGGCGAGTCCGCGCAGCAGCTGCATGACATCGCGGTCCATGCCCGGGTCGAGGCCCGAGGTGGGCTCGTCCAGGAAGATCAGCGACGGCTTGGTGAGCAGCTCCAGCGCCACCGAGACCCGCTTGCGCTGGCCGCCGGAGAGGGACGTGACCTTCTTGTCCTTGTGGATGTCCAGCTTCAGCTCGCGCAGCACCTCGTCGATGCGGGCGTCGCGCTCGGCGGCCGTGGTGTCGGCCGGGAAGCGGAGCTTGGCCGCGTACTTGAGGGCCTTCTTGACGGTCAGCTCCTTGTGCAGGATGTCGTCCTGCGGGACCAGACCGATGCGCTGGCGCAGCTCGGCGAACTGCTTGTACAGGTTGCGGTTGTCGTAGAGGACCTCGCCCTGGTCGGCGGGCCGGTACCCGGTGAGCGCCTTGAGCAGGGTGGACTTGCCGGAGCCGGACGGGCCGATGACCGCGATCAGTGACTTCTCGGGCACACCGAAGGAGACGTCCTTGAGGATCTGCTTGCCGCCGTCGACCGTGACGGTCAGGTGCCGGGCGGAGAAGGAGACCTCGCCGGTGTCGACGAACTCCTCGAGCCGGTCGCCGACGATCCGGAACGTCGAGTGGCCGACGCCCACGATGTCGGTCGGGCCGAGCAGCTGCGTGCCGCCCTTGGCGATCGGCATACCGTTGACGTAGGTGCCGTTGTGCGAGCCCAGGTCGCGGATCTCCATGCGGCCGTCGGGCGTCGAGTGGAACTCGGCGTGGTGGCGGGAGACCTGCAGGTCGGAGACGACCAGGTCGTTCTCCAACGCACGGCCTATCCGCATCACGCGGCCGAGCGAGAACTGGTGGAACGTGGTCGGACTGCGGTCGCCGTACATCGGCGGCGCCCCCGCCGCGCCACCGGGACCCTGCTGCTGGGGAACGTGCGGCGCGGACTGCTGCGGCGCCGGCGGCTGGTGCCGGCCGCCCTGGGCCTGCGCCTGCTGCTGCCCCTGCTGGACCCAGCCCGGGGCCGCCCCCTGCGCCCCCTGCGCGGCGTACGGCTGCTGCGGCCGTGCCTGCGGCGAGGCGGCCGGAGCAGCGGCCGCGGCAGCGGTCAGGGCCACGCGCGGGCCGTCGGTCGCGTTGCCCAGGTTCAGCGCCGTGTCGGAGCTGATCTCCAGATGGTGGATCCGCTGGCCCTGCGTGAAGGTGCCGTTGGTGCTGCCGTGGTCCACGACGACCCAGGTGCGGCCGTTGAAGCTGATCGTGGCGTGACGCCAGGAGACCCTGGCGTCGTCCAGCACGACGTCCCCCTGCGGATCACGTCCCAGGGTGTACGACCTGGACGGATCGAGCGTCCAGGTCCGTCCGTTTGATTCCAGTACGAGTTCCGGCACTTCATGCCCCACTGAGTTGTCCCCCGAATTTCCCCCGTCGCAGGGAGTCTAGGGATGTCGAACATCGGGGGGAACTATTTCAGGCTCGGCACCCTGACCGAAAGCCGGGCCTTGCGAAGCGGGCGCCCGGATGCTGTCGGCGCCGCCGTCGGCGGGGTGGAAACCGGGCCGGAGAGGGGTGATCCGCGCGTGGGGGACGTGCGCGGCCACCTGGCCGCGGAGCGGATCGGGGGCTCGCCACGAACGCTGCCACGGGCGTCGGTACCGCATCGCGTGACACCCGCGTGCCGTGGGCGGACGTCGTGATGTCCGCCCACGCCGCGGTGAGCCGGGCGCTGATCGGGATGGCGGGGACGGCGGTGCCGGGGCTGCGTCTGCTGGACGCGGACCCGGCGGGTTCGCCGGGGCCGATGGCGGCGGCGGTGACGGCGCCGGCGGCCGGTGGTTCGGGCGCCCCGTCCGGCGACGTGTCGGCGTTCGGCCTGTCGGACGCGCAGGCGAGCGCGACCGTCGAGATCACGCCGCTGGGAGTGGGTCCGGCCGGTGCGCTGCTGTTGCCGTACTTCTTCCTACGGTCCCTGCGGGCCGCGGGCGCCGTGGTGTCACCAGCCGGACTCGTCGCCCGCGCGAACACGGCCGTGGCGTTCTTCGTGGCGATGTCGGGCGGACTGGTGTGGGCGGGGCGCGACGCCGTGACGCTCGACGGGGGCGCGCTGGGTCCCGACGACCTGCCGGACGGCGGACGGGCCTCCCGGGACGGCAGCATGCCGGGCGGGCCGGACACGGGCGGGCCGGACGGGACGGTGTCTCCGGCGCTCCCACCGTGGTCCGTCCCGTCGAGCCGCCTCCGCGCGGCCGGCCCCGAGGCGGCCGGCCCGGGAGCAGCGGGAACGGACGGGGTTCCGGGCACGGCTCTGGGCCGTCGGCCGGGAGGCGGTCGGCGTTGTGGCCGGACGAGGGGCCACCGCCCCACCGCCCGTGCCGTGCAGGCCCGGCGGTGGGCGGTGAGGGAGACGGGAAGGACCGCGAGGAGGGCGGCCGCCCGGGCGCGCAAGGTCCGGGACACCTCGGCGACGCCGAGAGTTCGCTGTCCGCCAGACGGACCTCGGGCGCGCGGGGCACTGCGTGCCGGATACGGTGGGAACACCATGAGCGCATCGCAGACCTCGGACGTTCCCACACTCCTCGTCAAGATCTTCGGCAAGGACAGGCCGGGCCTCACAGCCGGTCTCTTCGACACTCTCGCCGCCTACTCCGTCGATGTGGTCGACATCGAGCAGGTCGTCACGCGTGGCCGGATCGTGCTGTGCGCGCTCGTGACCGAGCCGGCGCAGGGCCTGGAGGGCAGTCTGCGGGCCACCGTCCACAGCTGGGCGGAGTCCATGAAGCTCCAGGCGGAGATCATCTCCGGCATCGGTGACAACCGTCCGCGCGGGCTCGGCCGTTCCCTGGTCACCGTGCTGGGCCACCCGCTCACCGCCGAGACGACGGCGGCGATCGCCGCGCGGATCACCCGGTCCGGCGCCAATATCGACCGTGTCTTCCGGCTCGCCAAATACCCGGTGACCGCGGTGGAGTTCGCGGTGTCCGGGGTGGAGACGGAGCCGCTGCGCACCGCCCTGGTGACCGACGCGGCGAAGCTCGGGGTCGATGTCGCCGTCGTCTCGGCCGGACTGCACCGGCGGGCTCAGCGTCTGGTCGTCATGGATGTGGACTCCACGCTCATCCAGGACGAGGTGATCGAGCTCTTCGCCGCCCACGCCGGGTGCCAGGACAAGGTCGCCGAAGTGACCGAGGCGGCGATGCGCGGGGAACTCGACTTCGAGCAGTCACTGCACGCGCGCGTGCAGTTGCTGGCGGGGCTGGACGCCTCCGTGGTGGACAAGGTGCGCAGCGAGGTACGGCTGACGCCGGGCGCCCGCACCCTGGTCCGCACGCTGAAGCGGCTCGGCTACCAGGTGGGGGTGGTCTCCGGAGGGTTCACCCAGGTCACGGACGATCTGAAGGAGCGGCTGGCGCTGGACTTCGCCCACGCCAACACCCTGGAGATCGTCGACGGGAAGCTGACCGGCAGGGTCACGGGCGAGATCGTGGACCGGGCGGGCAAGGCGCGGCTGCTGCGCCGGTTCGCCGCCGCAGCGGGGGTTCCGCTGTCGCAGACCGTGGCGATCGGCGACGGCGCGAATGATTTGGACATGCTCAACGCGGCGGGTCTCGGGGTCGCCTTCAATGCCAAGCCGGTGGTGCGTCAGGCCGCCCACACCGCGGTGAACTTCCCTTTCCTGGACACCGTCCTGTATCTGCTGGGCATCACGCGCGAAGAGGTCGAGGCAGCGGACGTCCTCGACCTGGACTGAGCCGCGCGAGGAGGTCACGGCCACCGGCGCCCTCGCGGGAGCGGGGCCCTCGCGGGAGCGGGGCCCGGCGCCTGGTCCGCTTCGCCGGTACCGGGCCCGCTGTCATGCCGCGAGGGTCACTCGCTGGGAGCCCAGTAGTCGAGCAGGGTGGCGGCGCCCGGCTCCAGTGACTTCCAGGGACCGGCGAAGGACAGCACGGCGAACGCGGCGGCCGGATAGCCGCGACGGCTCATCCGTTCGCCCGCGTCCCCCTCGGCCGATCCGGCGAGGACCTCGGCCACTCCCTGGACGCCGGGGTTGTGGCCGACGAGGAGCACGTTCTGCGCATCGTCCGGGATCTCGTTCAGCAGGGCGATCAGCTCACCGGGAGAGGCCTCGTAGATCCGCTCCTCATACACGGTCTTCGGTCGCTGCGGGAACTCGTGGACCGCGAGTTTCCACGTCTCCCGGGTCCGGGTCGCGGTGGAGCACAGGGCCAGATCGAAGGCGATGGCGGAGTCGACGAGCTTGCGTCCGGCGACTGCGGCGTCCGTCCTGCCGCGCTCGGCGAGCGGGCGTTCGTGGTCGGTCACCGGTGGCCAGTCGGCCTTCGCATGCCGGAAAAGGACAATCCTGCGAGGTTCTGCGACGCTCATGTGACCCAGCTTCGCATGAAACAGGCCATGAGGCGCAGGGAGTTGAAGGCCGCTTCCGGGGTGCTCAGCGGGCTATGAGCTGCTGTGCCCGCTCGATGAGGTGGGTGATCCCGGGCTCGGCGGCCGCCGCGTGCGCGTCGGCGGGGTTCAGGACCAGGGTGAGCAGGGCGACGAAGGCGAGCGCGGGCAGGGTGAGGGCCCACCACGGCAGCCGGATGTCGATGCCGCCCCGGGGAGCCGGGTGGGGCCGGGTGCGCGTGCGCGCGGACATGGGGTCTCCGCCCTTCGAGGGGTCCGTGTCCGCGTCTCGCGGCCACATCTCGAAGGTAGGTACTCCCGGGCCGTCAACCCATCCGGTGACCCACCCACTTCCCCCTGAGGCCGGCCCCCTAGGGGGTGGGGGTGCCGGCACCCCCTGAGCCCCGGCCGGGGCGGCGGGGTGTCACGGCGCCAGGATGCTCGCGATCACACCGATGACGACGAAGATGGCGAAGAACGCGCCGAAGACGAGCAGCATCTTCTTCTGGCCGTTCTGGGGGTTCGGGTCGAGGACTGGCATGGGCCAAGTCTCGCACCCGTCGGCGGTGCGACGTGCTCCGGGGCGGGGTGGAGCGGGGCAGGGTTCGGGCGCGGAAACCGGGGGCCGCGGGCTCAGCGGGCGGCCGCCGCCTCGTCCTCCACCGTGCGGGCGCGGCCTGCCAGCACGCCGGCGATCATCTGCGGGACCAGCAGGGCGGCCATGAGCGCGAGGGGGAGGCCCCAGCCTCCGCTGTGCTGGTAGAGGACGCCCACCAGGAGAGGGCCCGGGATGGAGATCAGATAGCCGGTGCTCTGCGCGAAGGCCGACAGCTTGGCCACACCCGCGGCGGACCCGGCCCGCATCCCGACCATGGTGAGCGCGAGCGGGAAGGCGCAGTTGGCGATGCCCAGCAGCAGCGCCCAGGCCAGGGCGCCGGCGGCGGGCGCGAAGTACAGCCCGGCGTATCCGATCAGGCCGCTCGCACCGAGCACGACCACGATCGGGCCCTGCCGGGGCAGCCGTGTGGCGACGCGCGGGATGACGAAGGCGAGCGGCACTCCCATCACCATGGTGAGCGCGAGGAGCAGCCCGGCGGTGCCCGCGCCGACGCCCGCGTCCCGGAAGATCTGCGCCATCCAGCCCATGGTGATGTAGGCGGCGGTGGCCTGGAGCCCGAAGAAGACGGCGAGCGCCCAGGCGGTCCTGCTGCGGGTGATCCGCAGCTCGGACGCGGGCTCCTGCTCCCGTGGCGGGTGCTGTCCGAAGACCTGTTGCCCCGGTGCGTCCCCTCCCCGCGTGTGCCGTTCCGTTCCGCGCCGCTCCCGCGCGGGCGTCCGCTCCGCCGGCGCCCGGCCCCGCTCCCCCACGAACGGGAGCCAGGGCAGTACGGCGGCCGCGGCGAGCGCGGCCCACAGGGCGAGTCCCGACTCCCAGTCCCCGCCCAGCGCCTCGGCCGCCGGCACGGTCACCGCGGCGGCCAGGGCCGTGCCGAGGGCGAGGGCCATGGAGTACAGGCCGGTCATGGAGCCGACCCGGTCCGGGAACCACTGCTTGACGATGACCGGCATCAGGACGTTGCTGACGGCGATGCCCATGAGCGCGAGGGCGCTGGCCGCCAGGAAGCCCGCCGTGCTCCCCGTGAACGGGCGGATGAGCAGACCGGTGCCGATGGCGGCCATGCCGGCGCACACCACCGCACCCGGCCCGAGGCGGCGGGCCAGCCGCGGGGCGGTGACACCGAAGACGGCGAAGCACAGCGGGGGCACGGAGGTGAGCAGCCCGGCCGTGGTGCCGCTCATGCCGAGCCCGGTGCGGACCTCCTCGAGCAGCGCCCCGAGACTGGTGATGGCGGGGCGGAGGTTCAGCGCCGCCACCACGATGCCGACGACGAGCAGCCGCATCGTCCACGCGCGCGCGTCGGGCCGTCCGGCCCCGCCCGCCGTCCGGTCACCGGGCTCCGTGCCGTCGGACGCCGGAGCCGCCGTGCACACCGTCGTGGACGTGACCGTCCGGGATTCCTCACCAGCCATGAGACCCATCATAGAATCATAGGATGATTGGTTGTCCATGTCCGGGACGCCGCCCGATGCCTCCGTCGTGCGAAGGTGTGTCATGCCCCTGAGCCACCCCCGTCGTTCCGCACTGTCCGAGCAGGTCATCGCCGCTCTGCGCGCCCAGATCACCTCGGGCGAGTGGCCGGTCGGCTCCCGCATTCCGACCGAGCCGGAGCTGGTCGAGCAGTTGGGAGTGGCCCGTAACACGGTCCGTGAGGCCGTCCGCGCGCTGGCGCACAACGGGCTGCTGGCCATCCGCCAGGGCTCGGGCACGTATGTCGTCGCCACGAGCGAACTGGCGGGTGTGATGCACCGCCGCTTCGCCGACGCCGACCCCGGGCACGTCGCGGAACTGCGCTCCACCCTGGAGGCGTCCGCGGCGCGGCTGGCCGCCCGGCGGCGCACCGAGAAGGACCTCAGGCAGCTCGACACGCTGCTGCTGCGCCGCGAGCAGGCCTGGGCCTCGGGTGCGGCGGAACCGTTCGTGGCGGCGGACGCCACCTTCCACCTCGCCGTCGTGGCCGCGTCCCACAACGACGTGCTGACCGCCCTGTACGCGGACCTGAGCGAGGTGCTGCGGGACTGGCTGCGCGACGACGTGGGCCAGGAGCTGACCCCCGAGACGCACATGGACCACGCGCGGCTGCTGGACGCGATCCGCGCGGGTGACGCGGCGACGGCGGCCGAGGAGGCCGCCGCCTACCCGTTCGCGTGCCGTCCGGGGCGCGTCAGCCCGCCTTCCGGTGACTGATCCACGCCGTCCCGACCTCGTCCCAGCAGCGCCCGTCGAGCCGTACGGTCTGTGCGGGACCGGCGGCCACCGGAGGGCTGTCGCTGTCGAGGTCCCACCAACGGAGGCACTCGATGTGCAGGCGCACGTGGTCGGTGTCCGGATAGGGGTTGTGGCAGTACGCGGTCACCCAGGACCCGTCGACCCCGATCCGGCAGGCGGCACCGAACGGATCGTCGGCCGCCGTGTCGCCCGATCCCGCGTCGGCGGGGTGCACGCGCGCGTGCGGCATCGCGTCGTACGGCATCGCGTCGTACGAGAGGATCGGCACGAGGCCGATACCGGCAGCGACGGCGACGGTCATCGAGGCCAGGCGGTAGGAGCGCACAAGGGGACCTCCTCGGCCGTGCTGGGGAGGGGGGATCACGCGGCGGACGCGTACTCCACGGTCCCCTGCCGGCGCCGGACCCCGCCTGTCCTGCTGAGCCGGTCGGGTGACAGGGCCGAGGGCCCGCACCCCCCGGGGTACGGGCCCTGGACGACTCCTGCGGGAAGGACGCGACAGGACGATCGAGCCGCTAGGCGCCGACGGCGTGCAGTCCGCCGTCCACGTGCACGATCTCGCCCGTGGTCTTCGGGAACCAGTCGCTCAGCAGGGCGACGACACCGCGGCCGGCCGGCTCCGGGTCCTTCAGGTCCCACTCCAGCGGGGCACGGTGGTCCCACACGGAGGCCAGCTCGCCGAAGCCCGGGATGGACTTGGCGGCCATGGAGCCGATCGGACCCGCCGAGATCAGGTTGCAGCGGATGTTCTGCTTGCCCAGGTCACGCGCCATGTAGCGGCTGGTCGCCTCCAGGGCGGCCTTGGCCGGGCCCATCCAGTCGTACTGCGGCCAGGCGTACTGGGCGTCGAAGGTGAGGCCGACCACGGAGCCGCCGTTCTGCATCAGCGGCAGGCAGGCCATGGTCAGCGACTTCAGGGAGAACGCCGAGACGTGCATGGCCGTGGCGACCGACTCGAACGGCGTGTTGAGGAAGTTGCCGCCCAGCGCGTCCTGCGGCGCGAAGCCGATGGAGTGCACGACGCCGTCGAGGCCGCCGAGCTCCTCGCCCACGACGTCCGCGAGACGGCCCAGGTGCTCCTCGTTGGTCACGTCGAGCTCGATGACCTTGGTGGGCTTGGGCAGCTTCCTGGCGATGCGCTCGGTCAGCGTGGGCCGCGGGAAGGCGGTCAGGATGATCTCGGCGCCCTGTTCCTGGGCCAGCCGAGCCGTGTGGAAGGCGATGGAGGACTCCATCAGCACACCGGTGATCAGGACGCGCTTGCCCTCGAGAATTCCGCTCATGTCGTTCAGTGACCCATTCCCAGTCCGCCGTCAACGGGAATGACGGCTCCAGTGATGTACGAGGCGTCGTCCGAGGCGAGGAACCGCACCGCGGCGGCGATCTCCCCCGGCTGCGCGTACCGGCCGAGCGGCACCTGCGACACGATGCCCGCGCGCTGCTCGTCGGTGAGCACCTTGGTCATGTCGGTGTCGACGAAGCCGGGCGCGACGACGTTGAAGGTGATGTTGCGCGAGCCCAGCTCACGGGCGAGGGAGCGCGCGAAGCCGACCAGGCCGGCCTTGGAGGCGGCGTAGTTCGCCTGCCCCGCCTGGCCGGCCAGGCCCACCACCGAGGAGATCAGGACGACCCGGCCCTTACGGGCACGCAGCATGGCGCGGTTGGCGCGCTTGACGACCCGGAAGGTGCCGGTGAGGTTGGTGTCGACGACCGAGGTGAAGTCCTCCTCGGACATGCGCATCAGGAGCTGGTCCTTGGTGATGCCGGCATTGGCGACGAGCACCTCGACCGGGCCGTGCTGGGCCTCGATCTCCTTGTAGGCCTGCTCCACCTGCTCGGAGTCGGTGATGTCGCACTTGACGGCGAGGCAGCCCAACTCCGCGAGGGCGGCCGGCGGCTCGCCCGAGCGGTAGGTGATGGCGACCTTGTCGCCGGCGTCGGCGAACGCGCGGGCGATGGCGAGGCCGATGCCCCGGTTGCCTCCGGTGACGAGAACCGAGCGGCTCAACGGATCACCCTTTCGATAACGGTCTCTCCCCCGCCCGCACACCCGAACGACAGGCGGCGACGACAGAGGGCTTCCCCGAAAACCTATCGGTCGGAACGCGTCGAAGGGCATTGGAGCACCGACAGTGGCCGATGGGACTCGCTGTCGGATCCCTACAGAAACGCCCCGGTCCTCAGTCGTTCATACCAGGTGCGTGAGCGGGCAGGCCCTCGGCGCGAGCGGTCTCGAGCATTCTGCGGTCATAGGTCACCAGGGCGGTCGGGTCGTCCCGCAGCGAGAGCGCGCTGGCCACGTGGAGCGCGTCCAGCGTCCTCAGGCGTCCCACGAGCAGGGCCGCTCCGTCACGCACCTCTCGCGTGAGGAGGATCTCGGTGATTCGGGCGTCCAGGTCCTCCATCACCTTGGGGAAGTGCCCCATGAGGCCCAGGGTCCGTACGGTCTCCACGAGGCCGAGCGTGCTCGTGGCGAGCGGCTCCGTGACCCGCTGCTGGAGGAAGGCGTCCAACGCTCCCCAGTGGTTGCGCCGGGTCATCCAGGTGACCAGCGCCGAGGTGTCCACGTAGATCAACGCTCGTCCTCTTCGCGCTCGGCCAGCAGCAGCGCCAGAGGGCCGGCGTCCTCCGCCACCTCGTAGTGCGGCATGTCATGCCGATCGGCGGCGGTGACCGGCTTCAGCTTGATCTTCCCCTGTGCCACCAGATGCGCGTACCGCTCCATGGGGCCGCCGGCCGGGGACAGTATCGCGATCACGCTGCCGTGCCGGGTGACCTCGAAGAGGCGCCACATGGTCACGAGCATCCCGTCGACCCCGGTTGCGGGGAGTGCCGTTTCGACGGCCCTGCGGACACTGTCCAGGTCGCGGGCAGCCGCGGTCGGAGGCGGGAAGCCCGTGTCCAGGGTGACCTTCGAGTCGTCGCGCCACGGTCCCCGGACGAGGGAAACGCCGGTGGTGGTCGCCGAGCAGGTCGTGTCGGAGATCGCCTGGTAGGAGCAGCCGAACCGCAGAAGCTGCAACAGCTTGTCGAACACGATCCGGTCGCTGGTACGGCGGCGGTGGCACCCCAGCGGGTGGGACGGATCGACCGTAGGGCGTTCGGGCAAGAACACCGCGAATTGGCCCCGGAGCGGGTCAGTCAGCCATGAAGGAAGCACGGGTACAGGTCCCCCCAGTGATCACGGAGCGTCGCAACTCCATGATCACCGGGACCTGGGCCCGACTTGTCGCCGGGGACTTCCCACGCCGCCCATCTGTGCGATCGCGGCGGATTACTGATGGGCCGCCAGGTGAGGGAAGTCCCACAAGCCGACCATGAAGCGGAATTTGCTACCGCCATCCACTGCTGCAGCTTCGGGATGTCGCACAAGAGGATGTGGAGGTGTCGCTGGGACGATCAGCGTCGCCGCAGTGACGAGTCGAGCAGCGCGGGCGGAGTGTCGTTCTTCTCGTGTGCGGCGAGATCGGTGCCGGGGGCGACGATGCCGTCGATCGCGTCGAGTACGTCGGCGGAGAGCGTGATGTCTGCGGCGGCGAGCTGCGAGTACAGGTGGTCCAGCGTGCGAGGGCCGACGAGGGCGCTGGTCACGCCGGGGTGCGCGGTCACGAAGCCGAGTGCGAGCTGGATCATCGTCAGGCCGGCGTCGTCGGCGACCTTGGCCAGTTGCTCGACGGCGTCGAGCCTGGCCCGGTTGGAGGGGATGGTGGTGTCGAAGCGCTGCGGCATGAAGGTTGAGCGGCTGGTGGTGATCTCACTGCCCTCGCGGATCGCGCCCGACAGCCAGCCCGAGGCCAGCGGGCTCCACACCATCACTCCGAGCCCGTACTGCTCGGTCACGGGCAGTACGTGGGTCTCGATGCCGCGCTGCAGGATCGAGTAGCTGGGCTGTTCGGTGACGTAACGGCTCAAGCGATGTTCGCGGGCGGCCCACTGGGCTTGCACGATGCGGTAGGCCGGAAAGGTCGAGGAGCCGAAGTAGCGGATCTTTCCCGCGCGCTGCAGGTCGGTCAACGCCGACAGGGTCTCCTCGTCGCTGGTGTTCGAGTCCCACCGGTGGATCTGGTAGAGGTCGACGTGGTCGACGCCGAGCCGACGCAGGCTGTCCTCCAGCGCGGTGACCAGCCAGCGGCGCGAACTGCCCTGGCGATTGCGCTCGTCGCCCATCGGCATGGTCGCCTTCGTGGCCAGCACGATGTCGTCGCGGCGCCCGGTGATGGCCTTGCCGACCATCTCCTCCGACTCGCCGCCGCTGTACACGTCGGCAGTGTCGATCAGGTTGATCCCCGCCTCCAGCGCGGCGTCGACGATGGCTGTGACCTCGTCCTGGGTGGTGCGCCCGATCTTTCCGAAGTTCATCGCGCCGAGCGCGAGGGTACTGACCTGCACACCGGTGCGGCCCAAGATGCGGTACTGCATGACCGTGTCTCCTCATGAGGGGTGAAGCGCGGTGCATTACATGGCTTGGTTACCGGGCTCTGCTCTGACATCATGAGCAAAGCGGAACCTTGTTCCGAAACAATACGGAACAAGGTTCCGCTTTTGCAAGCGGCGAGTGGACGGGTGAGCCAGGTCTCGGCTGAGTGATCTTGAACGAGTGAGGGCCTTCCGGGTTCGGTGTGGATTGCGGCATCTCCACCGAACGACGAAAGGCCCTCGTGCCCCACCGTAATGCACCCCTGACCGAGACCGGACGGCTGCGCCTGGCCCGCTGCGTCGTCGAGGACGGCTGGCCCCTGCGCCGGGCCGCCGAGCGTTTCCAGATCCCGCCGACCACAGCCCAGCGCTGGGCCGACCGCTACCGGGCCTTCGGCGAGGCCGGGATGAGCGACCTCTCCTCCCGCCCGCGCACCAGCCCACGCCGCACGCCGACCCGCACCGAGCGCCGGATCATCAAGGTCCGCATCCTGCGCCGCTGGGGGCCGGCCCGCATCGCACATCTCCTGCGGCTGGTGCCCTCGACCGGCGAGATCCGCCCCGGCATCGACGCGTACCAGCTCATGCGCGGCGTCGGTAACCTCTGCATCGGCGCGGAGAGCGATCCCCGCCACGACGCACGCCGCATGGCCGAACTCCTCGTCGCAGGGCTACGCCGATCACACCACTGACCTCGGCGACCTCGCGCGTGCGGCTCTGCCAAAGAGGTCGCGCGATCGCCGCCCCGGACCGACCGCTCCCCTCGGCCGCTTCGGCACCGCCGAGGAAGCCGCCACCTCGGCCCTCTTCCTGATGGCTAACAGCTACGTCACCGGCCAGATCATCACCATCGATGGCGGCGAAACACTCAGCTGACACCGGCCCCCACCACCCGGCTCAGACCTGAGCATGACTGCAACGCATGCGCAGGTCTGCCCAGTGATCACAGAACGTTGCAACTCCCTGATCACCAGGATCTGTGCCCGCCTTGTCGCCAGGGACTCCCCACGCCGCCTCTCTGCGCGGCCTCTAAGGCTGAACCGGACGCGGGTCGCCCGGGACATGGACCGCGCACTCGGCCCACACGGTCTTGCCCGGCCCCGTCCGCCCGTTCACGCCCCAGCGGTCGGCGACGGCTTCCACCAGGAGCAGGCCTCTCCCACCGTCGGTGTCCGCGGACGGATGACCCGCCGAACCGGGGAACTCCGGGTGCCCCGGGTGGGTGTCGGACACCTCGACGCGGACGAGGCCCGCGGACCGGTCGTACGTGAGCCGCAGCTCGAAGTCGCGTCCCGGGACGTGGCCGTGGAGGGCCGCATTGGAGGCGAGTTCGGCCACGACGAGGGTGACGGTGTAGGAGGCCGGGCTGCCGCAGGGAAGGTGCCACAGGTCGAGCCGGTGGGTGGCGAGTCTGCGGGCGAGCCGTGCGCCGCGACGGGTGGCGGAGAAGCGCTGGGCGAACACACTTACGGTTACGGCCTCTTGGGCCCGTGGTGCTGGCATGCGGCCAGCGTTCCGTGCCGTTCCCAGCCTCAACAGGGACGACACCCATACAGGCGTGGCTGTATCGGCGCACACTCTGGACTGGGTGAGTCACTCCCCGTGACCCTGGGTGGGCCGGGCGGGGTTGAGCGAGGCGTGAACAGGCGGACACGGGAGGCACGCGGCGATGAGGGCGGACCACGGCGGAGGCTGGAACGGCGGCGCGAACGGCACGGAAGCGGAGCTCTCCGACAGTCTGAAGACCTTCGGCGCGGTCCTCAAGGCCCTGCGCGAGGAATCCGGCCTGACACAGGAGGAGTTCGCGGTGCGGGTGCGGTATTCGGCCGCGTACGTCGCCAAGATCGAGCAGGGGAAGCGGTTCCCGCCGGCGGACCTGCCCGCCCGGGCGGAGGAGGTCCTGGGGCCGGTCGCGGTCAAGATCCTCACGGCGGCGGCGAAGAGTCTGACGCGGAGGGCGGGGCTCGCTTCGTGGTTCCGGCAGTGGGCGGGGATCGAGGAGGAGGCGATCTCCTTGTACGCGTATGAGTGCCGGGCGGTTCCTGGGTTGTTGCAGCCGGAGGGGTACGCGCGGGCGGTGTTCGAGCGCAATCTGCCGCCCCTCTCACAGGAGCAGATCGAGCGGCAGGTATGCGCGAGGCTGGAGCGGCAGGAGCTTCTGACCTCGCAGCCGAACACAGCCTTCAGCTTCGTCATCGAGCAAGGCATCCTGGAGCGGTGCGTCGGGGGAACCACCGTCGCCAACGAAGTCATCGACCACCTTCTCCTTGTGGGACAGCGACACAACGTGGAGATCCAGGTCATGCCGCTTCGGCAAGAAGAACACTGTGGCGTCGAGGGACAGATGTACCTCGCTGAGACACCGACTCACCAGTGGATCGGCTACACCGAGGGGCAGCGATCAAGCAACCTGATCACCGCCCCGAACGACCTGAGTGTCCTCCTCCAGCGCTATGGCAAACTGCGTGCCCAGGCCCTGGACTGCCGGGCTACCGTGAGCCTGCTGGAACAGATGCGAGGAGCACTATGAGCACCACTGATCAGCTGCGCTGGTTCAAGAGCAGCTACAGCGGGGGCGAGGGTGACAACTGCGTCGAGGTCGCCGTGCGCCCCGAGGCCATCCACATCCGCGATTCCAAGGACAAGCGCATCCGTCCCCTCGCTGTCGCGCCGACCGCGTGGGCGGCGTTCGCGGCCCACGCGGCCGACGCTTCTCTGGACGACTGAGGTCGCGTAGTAGGTGACGCCAGCGGGCGGGTACAGGAACAGCTCCCGTACCCGCCCGTTGGTCTACGCCCACGTGCCCTACTCCTGCTCGCCCTCACCGAACAGGCTGAGGATGTCGAGCTGCATGTCGCCGCCCTCGACCTCGTCCAGGCCGAACAGGCCTCCGCCCCACTGATCGGGTGCGGACTTGCCCCGCCGCTTCTTCTTGGCCGTCGGTGCGGTCGGATGCTTCGGCGGGCCTCCGGCCGGGATGACGCGGGTCAGCGGGCTGGTGCCCGGAGGGTGGCGCGGGCCCTGAGCGGGGGGCGGGGTGAGGGAGGGGTGGGGGAAGGGCAATCCCTCGGCCATCGCCTCGTAGACGCGGATCCACACGTCCACTCGGTCGCGTGCCGCATCGGGGAGCAGTCCCCCGCCGGAAGACGGAACCACGCAACTGAGCCACCTTACTGCCCCACGCCCCTCCCACCGCCGGTGGTTTCCCGACCTCACGCTCCGGCTTTTCCCAGGGGAGCACGAGCAGCGAGACATGGTTCACTGCTTCCGACGGTCACCACAGGTAAGCGCCCGAAGGGATCTCCACCCGTGCCCCATGACATCGATCCGTCGTTCCTGGCGTTGCCCCTGCGTCCCCTCGCCGACGCCGCGCTCGCGCGGGCGCGGTCGCTCGGGGCGGAGCACGCGGATTTCCGGCTGGAGCGGGTGCGCGACGCGTCCTGGCGGCTGCGGGACGCCAAGCCCGCCGGGTCGTCGGACACCACCGACCTGGGGTACGCGGTGCGCGTGGTGCACGGCGGGACGTGGGGTTTCGCGTCCGGCGTGGATCTCACCCCGGACGCAGCCGCCAAGGTCGCCTCGCAGGCCGTGGCGATGGCGAAGCTGTCCGCCCGGGTGATCGGGGCGGCCGGGTCCGAGGAGAAGGTCGAGCTGGCCGACGAGCCCGTGCACTCCGAGAAGACCTGGGTGTCGTCGTACGAGATCGACCCGTTCACCGTGCCCGACGCGGAGAAGGCCGGGCTGCTGGCCGAGTGGAGCGCGCGGCTGCTGGCGGCGCGCGGGGTGGACCACGTGGACGCCTCCCTGCTCACCGTGCACGAGAACAAGTTCTACGCCGACACCGCGGGGACCGTCACCACGCAGCAGCGGGTGCGGCTCCACCCCGTGTTCACGGCGGTGTCCGTCGACGGTTCGAGCGGCGAGTTCGACTCCATGCGCACCCTCGCGCCGCCCGTGGGGCGTGGCTGGGAGTACCTGACGGGCACCGGCTGGGACTGGGACGACGAGCTGGAGCGGATCCCCGGGCTGCTGGCCGAGAAGATGCGCGCGCCGAGCGTGGAGCCGGGCCTGTACGACCTGGTCGTGGACCCGTCCAACCTGTGGCTGACCATCCACGAGTCCATCGGGCACGCCACCGAGCTGGACCGGGCCCTCGGCTACGAGGCCGCCTACGCCGGAACCTCCTTCGCCACCTTCGACCAGCTCGGCACGCTGCGCTACGGCTCCGAACTGATGAACGTCACCGGTGACCGCACCGCCGAGCACGGACTGGCGACCGTCGGGTACGACGACGAGGGCGTCGAGGCGCAGTCCTGGGACCTGGTGAAGGACGGGACGCTGGTCGGCTACCAGCTGGACCGGCGGATCGCGAGGCTCACCGGCTTCGAGCGGTCCAACGGGTGCGCGTTCGCGGACTCCCCCGGGCACGTGCCGGTGCAGCGCATGGCCAACGTGTCGCTGCGGCCGGATCCGGCCGGGATGTCGACCGAGGACCTGATCGGGGGCGTGGACCGGGGCGTCTACGTCGTCGGCGACCGGTCGTGGAGCATCGACATGCAGCGCTACAACTTCCAGTTCACCGGGCAGCGCTTCCACCGGATCGAGAACGGGCGGCTGGCGGGGCAGCTGCGGGACGTCGCCTACCAGGCCACGACCACCGACTTCTGGGGCTCCATGGCGGCGGTCGGCGGCCCGCAGACCTATGTCCTCGGCGGCGCCTTCAACTGCGGCAAGGCCCAGCCGGGACAGATCGCGGCGGTCTCGCACGGCTGCCCGTCCGCCCTCTTCAAGGGCGTCAACATCTTGAACACCACGCAGGAGGCGGGTCGATGAGCGCGCGTACCAGCAAGCCGCACGAGATCGTCGAGCACGCTCTCGAGCTGTCCCGGGCCGACGGCTGTGTCGTGATCGCCGACGAGCAGTCGAGCGCCAATCTGCGCTGGGCGGGCAACTCGCTCACCACGAACGGTGTCACCCGCGGGCGCACGCTCACCGTCATCGCCACCGTGGACGGCCGGGAGGGCACCGCCTCCGGCGTGGTGTCCCGGTCCGCGGTGACGGCCGACGAGCTGGAGCCCCTGGTGCGGGCCGCCGAGGCCGCCGCGCGGGGCGCGGGTCCGGCCGAGGACGCGCAGCCGCTGGTCACGGGCGTGGCACCGTCCCCCGGGTTCACCGAGGCGCCCGCGGAGACCTCCTCCGCCGTCTTCGCCGGCTTCGCTCCGGCGCTGGGCGAGGCGTTCGCACGCGCGCGGGCCGGCGGCCGGGAGCTGTACGGCTTCGCCCACCACGAGCTGGTCTCCAGCTATCTCGGCACGTCGGCAGGGCTGCGGCTGCGGCACGACCAGCCGAACGGCACGCTGGAGCTGAACGCCAAGTCGCCGGACCGTACGCGGTCGGCCTGGGCGGGGCGGTCCACGCGGGACTTCGAGGACCTCGACCCGGCGGCGCTCGACGCCGAGCTGGCCCTGCGGCTGGGCTGGGCCGAGCGGCGGCTCGAGCTGCCCGCGGGCCGGTACGAGACGCTGCTGCCGCCGACCGCGGTGGCGGACCTGCTGATCTACCAGCTGTGGTCGGCCTCCGGGCGGGACGCGGCCGAGGGGCGCACCGTGTTCTCCGAGCCGGGCGGCGGCACCCGGGTCGGCGAGCGGCTGACCGGGCTGCCGCTGACCCTGCGCAGCGACCCGGACGAGCCGGGCCTGGAGTCGGCGCCGTTCGTGATCGCGCACTCCTCCGGCGGCGACCGGTCGGTGTTCGACAACGGGCTGCCGCTGACGGCCACGGAGTGGATCCGCGCGGGTGAGCTGGCGCACCTGACCACCAGCCGGCACAGCGCGGGACTGACCGGACTGCCCGTGGCCCCCGGGATCGACAACCTGATCCTGGACGGGGGTGAGGGCCGCTCGCTGGAGGAGATGGTCGCGGCCACCGAGCGGGGGCTGCTGCTGACCTGCCTGTGGTACATCCGCGAGGTGGACCCGGCGACCCTGCTGCTCACCGGGCTGACCCGGGACGGTGTCTACCTCGTCGAGAACGGCGAGGTCGTCGGCGAGGTCAACAACTTCCGGTTCAACGAGTCGCCGGTGGACCTGCTGGGCCGGGCCACGGAGGCGGGGCGTACGGAGAAGACGCTGCCCAGGGAGTGGGGCGACTGGTTCACCAGGGCCGCGATGCCCGCGCTGCGGGTCCCCGAATTCAATATGAGTTCCGTCAGCCAGGGCGTATAACCTCGTAGGCGTTCGGAAACCGAAGCAGCACCGAGGAGACGCGAGAACCGTGACGGACATCGTCGACGAGCTGAAGTGGCGCGGGCTGTTCGCCCTGTCCACCGACGAGGACGCCTTGCGCAAGGCGCTCGCGGACGGTCCTGTCACGTTCTATTGCGGCTTCGACCCGACCGCGCCGTCACTGCACGTCGGACACCTGGTGCAGGTGCTCACGGTGCGCCGGCTCCAGCAGGCCGGGCACCGGCCGCTGGCGCTGGTCGGCGGCGCCACGGGCCTGATCGGCGACCCCCGCCCGACGGCGGAGCGCACGCTGAACGACCCGGGGACGGTGTCCGGCTGGGTGGACCGGCTGCGTGGCCAGATCGAGCCGTTCCTGTCCTTCGAGGGCGAGAACGCGGCGGTGATGGTCAACAACCTCGACTGGACGCAGGACCTGTCCGCGATCGAGTTCCTGCGGGACGTCGGCAAGCACTTCCGCGTCAACAAGATGCTGACGAAGGACTCCGTCGCGCGGCGGCTGGAGTCCTCCGAGGGCATCAGCTACACGGAGTTCAGCTACCAGCTCCTGCAGGGCATGGACTTCCTCCAGCTGTACCGGCGTTACGGCTGCACGCTCCAGCAGGGCGGCAGCGACCAGTGGGGCAACCTCACGGCCGGGCTCGACCTGATCCACCGCCTGGAGCCGCACGCCGCGGTGCACGCGCTGGCGACGCCGCTGATGACGAAGGCGGACGGCACCAAGTTCGGCAAGACCGAGGGCGGTGCCGTCTGGCTCGACCCGGAGATGACCACGCCGTACGCGTTCTACCAGTTCTGGCTGAACGTGGACGACCGGGACATCTCGACGTACCTGCGCATTCTGTCCTTCAGGTCCCGCGAGGAGCTGGAGGCGCTGGAGGCGCAGACGGCGGAGCGTCCGCAGGCACGTGCCGCGCAGCGCGCCCTGGCGGAGGAGCTGACGACGCTGGTGCACGGCGCCGGCCAGACGGCCGCCGTGATCGCCGCGTCGAGGGCGCTGTTCGGCCAGGGCGAGCTGGCGGAGCTGGACGAGCGGACGCTGGCGGCGGCCCTCTCGGAGGTGCCGCACGTCCGGGTCGCCGAGCTCGGTCCGGTGGTCGACCTGTTCACGGAGGTCGGCCTGGTGCCCAGCAAGTCGGCCGCGCGGCGCACGGTGAAGGAGGGCGGCGCCTACGTGAACAACGTCAAGGTCACCGCCGAGGACGCCGTCCCCGCGAAGGAGGACCTGCTGCACGGCCGCTGGCTGGTGCTGCGCCGGGGCAAGAAGAACCTGGCGGCGGTGGAGGTCACGGCCGCCTGAGCCCGCGCCCGCCGCACGGGCGCGTCGCGTGAACGTCCGGCGTGCCGCACCGGACGCGCGCGACGTGCCCGCGCGCCCGTCGTGCGTCGGTCAGGTCCGCCGTTCGCGCTTGCCCCGCATCTGCATGTACAGCATGTCGACGACGAACACGATGACGACCGCCGCCACCAGCTGGAAGATGTGCCGGCCCCAGTCGATGCCCGGCGTCTCCCCGATACCGAAGCCCCGCGCGATGGCGTTGCCCGCGATGGCGCCGAGGATGCCGCAGATGGTGGTCAGCCACAGCGGGCTGTGCTGCTTCCCCGG
The DNA here is from genome assembly GCF_026242095.1 of Streptomyces sp. NEAU-W12. Taxonomy (NCBI): domain Bacteria; kingdom Bacillati; phylum Actinomycetota; class Actinomycetes; order Kitasatosporales; family Streptomycetaceae; genus Streptomyces; species Streptomyces sp. NEAU-W12. The sequence continues at coordinate 411,982 of NZ_JAPJDM010000002.1, read as the reverse complement.
GATGATCGCCTTCGCGATCAGACCGAGCACGAACCCCACGATGATCGCCCACAACCAGCCCATGGCTTCCTCCTGATAGGCCTTGACACGAGCATTACGGCCAGTGTCGACCCGGATCCGTTGTGCCGCATGTCGGCCGGGCCGTACACGCGGCGGCGCAGGCCGGACGGACACACCGGCATACGGGCCGGGGCGTGGACGGGACACGGAACCGGGGCGCCCCTGGTTTCGTGGGCGGCGGGGACGCGGCGTACCGTGGTGGCGTGCGGGCCCGATGTCCCGGTCGGTCGTGGAACGGCCGGAAGCGGGGAGAGTCCGATTCGGGCGGATGGTGGAATGCGATGCGGAAGCAGCATGGCGGCGGCGTCCAGGTGTTCCGGATCACCGGTGCCAGGGCGGGGCTCCAGGAGGATGTGCGCGGGCGGCAGCGCCGGTATGTGATCTCGATGATCGTTCGTACGATCTCGGTCATTCTCGCGGCCACGCTCTGGAACGTGGAACGGCACGTCGCGATCGTGGCGCTGGTTCTCGGCATGGTGTTGCCGTACGTCGCGGTGGTGATCGCCAACGCCGGGCGTGAAAACTCGCCGTCGCTGCCGTCCGCCTACCTGACGCCGCAGGCGCGGCCGATGATCACATCGTCACGGACGAATGACGGTGCGGCGGAATCCGGGACGGAAGATGTGGCGCCCGGGCCCGCCCCCGACGCACGAACGGAGCGGCCCGAGCCGTCATGGCCTTCGGGACATGACCATGACCGGCCGTGAGCGGAAGACACTAATTCGCCAAGCTCAAGAAAAGCTCAGATCAATCATGTTGTTCCGGTGCCAGCGGCGGGGTGACCCGTGACATACTTCGTACGCGCTCCGCATCCCCCGTCGGAGCGACAGACCGACGCCGGGCAGCTCCCCCCGTGGCTGCTCGGCGTCGCCTTTCTTTTCTCTTTCCCCCTCTTTTTCGCGCGCTCTCCCCCCGCTTGCGCGCTTTTCCCGTGGGACGTCGCACTGCGCCGATCGGGTTAGGGTCGGCGGTGTGATGGACCCTGATCCCGAGACGCCGATCTGTTCCGCGAAGGGCTGCCGCGCCGCCGCCGTGTGGGTGCTCGCCTGGAACAACCCGAAGCTGCACACACCGGAGCGCCGCAAGACCTGGCTCGCGTGCGAGGAGCACCGGGAGCAGCTGTCGCAGTTCCTCGGTGTGCGCGGATTCCTGAAGGACGTCGTGCGCTTCGAGGAGTGGAAGGCGCCCGAAGGAACGTGAGGGCCGCTCCGGGGAGGGCACCGCTCCGCGGAGCCTCTCGGGAGCGGCTCTCAACCGCCGATCGCCGACATCGGGCGGTCCGGCTGGACGAAGGACGGGTCGTCGAGGCCGGCTCCCGCCTTCTTTCCCCACATGGCCAGCTTCCAGATCCGTGCGATCTCCTCGTCGGGGGCGTCGGAGCGCAGGGCGGCACGCAGGTCCGTCTCCTCGGAGGCGAACAGGCACGTGCGTATCTGTCCGTCGGCGGTGAGGCGGGTGCGGTCGCAGGCCGCGCAGAACGGCCGGGTGACGGAGGCGATGACGCCGACGCGGTGCGGGCCGCCGTCGACCAGCCAGCGCTCGGCCGGAGCCGAACCCCGGGCCTCCTCGCCCTCGGGGGTCAGCTCGAAGCGGGTGCGCAGGGAGGTGAGGATGTCGCCGGCGGTGATCATGCCGTCGCGCTTCCAGCCGTGCTGGGCGTCCAGGGGCATCTGCTCGATGAAGCGCAGCTCGTAGTCGTGCTCCACGGCCCAGGCGAGCAGGTCGGGGGCCTCGTCGTCGTTGAGCCCCGGCATCAGGACCGAGTTGACCTTCACCGGGGTCAGGCCGGCCTCGCGGGCCGCGTGCAGGCCGTCGAGGACGTCCTGGTGGCGGTTGCGGCGGGTGAGTGTCTTGAAGACGTCCGGGCGGAGCGTGTCCAGCGAGACGTTGACCCGGTCCAGGCCGGCCTGCTTCAGGGCCGCCGCCGTGCGGCCGAGGCCGATGCCGTTGGTGGTGAGGGACATCTGGGGGCGGGGCCGCAGGGCGGCGACGCGCTCGACGATGCCGACCAGGCCGGGGCGGAGCAGGGGCTCACCCCCGGTGAAGCGGACCTCCTCGACACCGAGGGAGGTGACGGCGATGCCGACCAGGCGGACGATCTCGTCGTCCGTCAGCAGGTCGGGCTTGGCCAGCCACTGCAGGCCCTCCTCGGGCATGCAGTAGGTGCACCGCAGATTGCACCGGTCGGTCAGTGACACCCTCAGGTCGGTGGCCACCCGGCCGTACGTATCGATGAGCACGTGGGCCCCCTCCCTCCGCTCGGATCACTCATGCTCCGTACCCGCGAGCCTACGTGACGCCACCGACAAGCCGCAGTACCCCTGTACGACACGATGCGACGAGATGTGCGACGGCCGCGTCGCAGGGGACCTCCGGGGGTCTCCTGCGACGCGGCCGAAAGGGGCGCCGATCGATTCGGTCGGGTCGGTCGGGTCGGTCAGTGGGCGCCGGTGCCGGTCAGTGACCGGACCTCCAGCTCCGCGAACTTCTTGGCGTCGGGTTCCTCCTTCGACAGGACGGTGCCGAGCCAGCCCATCAGGAAGCCGAACGGGATGGAGATGATGCCCGGGTTCTTCAGCGGGAACCACGCGAAGTCGACGTCGGGGAACATCGCGGTCGGGGCGCCCGACACCACGGGCGAGAACAGCACCAGGCCGACGGCGACGACGAGACCGCCGTAGATCGACCACAGGGCGCCCTGGGTGGTGAACCGCTTCCAGAACAGGCTGTAGAGGATCGTCGGCAGGTTGGCGGAGGCGGCGACCGCGAAGGCCAGTGCGACCAGGCCGGCCACGTTCAGGTCGCGGGCGAGGGCGCCCAGACCGATGGAGACGACGCCGATGAAGACGGTCGCCCAGCGGGCCGCGCGGACCTCCTCCGCGCCGGTGGCCTCCCCCTTGCGGATGACGTTGGCGTAGATGTCGTGCGCGAAGGAGGACGACGAGGCGAGGGTGAGGCCGGCGACCACGGCGAGGATCGTGGCGAAGGCGACCGCCGAGATGGTGGCGAGCAGGATCGCACCCCAGGCCGAGTCGACACCGCCCAGGTGCAGGGCGAGCAGCGGGGCGGCCGTGTTGCCGGACGGGTTGGAGGCGATGATCTCGTCCTGGGAGATCAGCGCGGCGGCGCCGAAGCCGAGGGCGATGGTCATCAGGTAGAAGCCGCCGATGATGCCGATGGCCCAGTTCACGGACTTACGGGCGGCCTTGGCGTTGGGCACCGTGTAGAAGCGGATCAGGATGTGCGGCAGGCCGGCGGTGCCGAGCACCAGGGCGATGCCGAGCGAGAGGAAGTCCAGCTTGGTGGTGCCGTCCGCGCCGTACTGGAGGCCGGGCTCGAGGAAGGCGTCGCCCTTGCCGCTGTTCTCGGCGGCGCTGCCCAGCAGGTCGGAGATGTTGAAGTTGAACTTCAGCAGCACCAGGAAGGTGATCAGGATGGTGCCGCCGATGAGCAGCACGGCCTTGACCATCTGCACCCAGGTGGTGCCCTTCATGCCGCCGATGGAGACGTACACGATCATCAGGAGACCGACGAGGGCGACGATGAGGATCTTGCCCGCGTCGGAGGTGATGCCGAGGAGCAGCGAGACGAGCACGCCGGCGCCCGCCATCTGGGCCAGCAGGTAGAAGATCGAGACGACGATGGTGGAGGTGCCCGCGGCGGTGCGCACGGGGCGCTGGCGCATGCGGTAGGCGAGGACGTCGCCCATGGTGTAGCGGCCGGAGTTCCGCAGGGGCTCGGCGACCAGGAGCAGGGCGACCAGCCAGGCGACCAGGAACCCGATGGAGTAGAGGAAGCCGTCGTAGCCGAAGAGGGCGATGGCGCCCGCGATGCCGAGGAAGGACGCGGCCGACATGTAGTCGCCGGAGACCGCGAGCCCGTTCTGGAAGGCGCTGAACTGGCGGCCGCCCGCGTAGAAGTCGGCGGCGCTCTTGGTCTGGCGGCCCGCCCACACGGTGATGCCGAGGGTCGCGAGGACGAACAGCGCGAACAGGGTGATGATGAGCGGGCGGTGCTCGCTCGCCTCGTTCGCGGCGAGCTGGACTGTGGTGATCGAGGGGCTCATGCGCCGCCCTCCATACGTGTCTTGATGGCCTCGGCCTTGGGGTCGAGATGGGTGGCGGCGTGCCGGGAGTACCACCACGCGATGAGGAACGTGGTGACGAACTGCAGGACGCCGAAGACGAAGGCGACGTTGATGTTGCCGAACAGCCTGGCGCCCATGAAGCCGCCCGCGTAGTTCGAGAGCAGCACGTACAGCAGGTACCAGACGATGAAGCCGACGGTCAGGGGGAAGGCGAAGGAGCGGTAGGAGCGGCGCAGTTCACCGAACTCAGCGCTCTCCTGCACCTCGGTGAACTCCTCGGGCGTGGGGAGTTCGTGCTGCTCTGCTGAGGGGGGCGGTGCTTCGGCGGCCACGGAGTCTCCTCGCGGTGCGGGTGCGGGTCGGACGGGGACGGGGGCGAGTGTCCTCGCGCTCCCTGCAGAACGTCACGGCGCCACGCGAGGACCGGTTCACCCCTGCGGGCTTCTTTTGCGTGGACCTTTTCCGAAGACATGGTCGGCAAAGCGTTGCTGGCCGACGACAGCGCGGGATAGCTTCGCACTGCACCGCCCGTCATGTACCTGCCCGAGCACCACCTGTGCCTCGGGCCGTTTCGTTTCCGGATGATGTGGAGATCCCATGGCTCATCTGCGTTCCAGACGCCGGCTCGCCCTCGCCGTGCCCGTCGCGCTGTCCCTGACCGTCTCGCTCGGCTTCCTGCCGGCGACGGCCTCGGCGGTTCCGCAGACGGAATCGACCGCAACCGGACGGGCGAACGAGCAGGCGGCGGAGCGGGCGACGGACGCCCCCGGTCTGGCGTACGTCGTCAACACCAGGACGGACCGCCGCACGATCGCGTCGGTAAAGAGGGCGGTCGCCGCGGCCGGCGGGACCGTCGTGGTCACGTACGACCGGATCGGCGTGATAGTCGTCCACTCGGCGAACCCGGGCTTCGCCCAGGAGATGCGCACCGTGCGCGGGGTGCAGTCGGCCGGTGCGACCCGCACCGCACCGCTGGTCCCCGCGGGGACGACGGACGAGGGCGCGGCGGACCACGTGACGGCCGAGGAGGCCGCCAGGACACGGGCCGTCTCCGCGCGGACCCCCGGCAGCGAGCCGCTCGAGGCCGACCAGTGGGACCTGCGCGCGATCGGCGCCGACAAGGCCGCGCAGATCAACCCGGGCAGCCGCGAGGTGACCGTCGCCGTGATCGACACCGGCGTGGACGACTCGCACCCCGACCTCGAGCCGAACTTCTCCGCCGCCCAGTCGGCCAACTGCGTCGGCGGCAAGGCCGACACCAGCGAGGGCGCCTGGCGCCCGTACACGGACGAGGACTACCACGGCACCCACGTCGCCGGTGAGATCGCCGCGGCCCGCAACGGCGTCGGCGTCGCCGGTGTCGCGCCCGGCGTCAAGGTCGCGTCCATCAAGGTGAGCGACCCGGACAACGGGCTGTTCTACCCGGAGAACGTCGTCTGCGCCTTCGTGTTCGCCGCCGACCACGGCGTGGAGATCACGAACAACAGCTACTACGTCGACCCGTGGCTCTACAACTGCGTGGACGACCCGGACCAGCGGGCGATCGTCGACGCGGTCGACCGGGCCCGGAGGTACGCCCAGCGCAAGGGCACCCTGCACGTCGCGTCGGCCGGCAACTCCAACCACGACCTGGCCTCGGACGCGATCGACGACGCCTCCAGCCCCAACGACACCACCCCGGTCGAGCGCACCATCGACCCGTCCGAGTGCCTCGACCTGCCGACCCAGCTCCCCGGCGTGGTCACGGTCAGCGCGACGGGCGTGCAGAACCTCAAGTCGTACTACTCCACGTACGGCAAGGGTGTCGTCGACGTGGCCGCGCCGGGCGGCGACGGGCGCTACCAGACGCCCGACACCCCCTCGAAGAACGGCCGCATCCTGTCCACCATGCCGAACGGCGGGTACGCCTTCCTGCAGGGCACCTCGATGGCCGCGCCGCACGCCGCCGGTGTCGCCGCGCTGCTGAAGTCCAAGCACCCGTGGGCGTCCCCGGCCATGCTCCAGGCGCTGCTGAAGGCGCAGGCGAACAATCCGGGCTGCCCGGAGTCGTACGACCAGAACGGCGACGGCGTGCAGGACGCGACGTGCGAGGGTGGCAGCCGGGTCAACGGCTTCTACGGCGCCGGCATCGTCGACGCGCTGCGCGCGGTGAAGCGGTGACGCCTTAGTCATCCTGTCGTACCTGTGAGGGTGAGGGCCGGGCCGTCATGTGCCCGGCCCTCACCCTGTCGATACCGCATGGTGCACCCATGACCGACACCGACCGCCGCTCCCCCCGTTCCCGCCCCGGCCCCGGCCTCGCGGCCGCCTGGTCCTCGGTGGGCGGAGACCCGGCCCTGCTCACCCGCGTGACGACCGTCGAGCGGCCCGAAGGGCTTCCCGCGCGGCTGCCGGTGCGGGAGTTGGCGCGCGCCTGCGTGGGAGCGTGCGCGCTGGCCGCGGCCGAACTGGGGGCGCGACGGGCGGGACCCCGTCGTCCCGGGGGCCCTGCACTCCCCGGGACGCCCGCTGTGCGGGTGGACGACGGGGCGGTGGCGGCGGCGTTCGCCAGTGAGCGGCATCTGCTGGTCGGCGGGCGGGCTCCGGTGGCCTTCGCCCCGCTGTCGCGGTTCTGGCGGACGGCCGACGGATGGGTGCGCACGCACGCCAACTACCCGCACCACCGGGCCCGGCTGCTCGCCGCGCTGGGCACGTCCGGCGAGCCGGAGGCGGTGGCCGCGGCACTCGCCGCGCGGTCGGCCGCGGAGGTCGAGGAGACCGTGTACGCCGCCGGGGGCCTCGCCGTCGCTCTGCGCACCCCCGCCGGGTGGGCGTCGCACGAGCAGGCGGCGGCCGTGGCGCGGCGGCCGCTGGTGGAGCGCGGGCGGCTGGATTGCGCGCCCGCGCGGGTGCTCGGCCCCGCGGGCCGCGATCCGCTGCTGCCCGCGGCGGGACTGCGGGTGCTGGACCTGACCCGGGTCGTCGCGGGCCCTGTCGCCACCCGCACGCTCGCCCTGCTCGGCGCGGACGTGCTGCGCCTGGACCCGCCGGGGCTGCCCGAACTCCCCGACCAGCACATCGACACGGGGTTCGGGAAGCGCTCGGCCCTGCTGGATCTGGCGGCCGGCCGGGACACGTTCGAGGAACTGCTCGCGGTGGCGGACGTGGTGGTCACCGGGTACCGGCCGGGATCCCTGGAACGCCTGGGACTGAGCCCCGAGGAGCTGGCCGAGCGCCGGCCCGGCGTGGTCGTGGCCGAGCTGTCGGCGTGGGGTGCGTACGGGCCGTGGGGCGGCCGGCGCGGCTTCGACAGCCTGGTGCAGGCGGCCACGGGGATCGCGGTGAGCGAGGGTCCGGCCGGGCGGCCGGGGACGCTGCCGGCGCAGGCCCTCGACCACGGCACCGGCTATCTGCTGGCGGCGGCGGTGCTGCGGGCGCTGACCGAGCAGGAGGACGAGGGCGGCAGCCGGTTCGTACGACTGGCGCTGGCGCGGACGGCGGCCTGGCTGCTGGAGGGGGCCTCGCCCACGCGTGCGCCGGAGGGCGAAACGGCCGCGGAAGGCGTCTTTGTCCCCGGTCCGGCTGCGGGCGGTTCCGCCGACGGCTGGCTCACGGAGACGGACAGTGCCCTGGGGAGGCTGCGGTACGCCCGCTCCCCGGTGTCGTTCGCCGGCGGCCCCCGCGACTGGACCCGCCCGCCCCGGCCGTGGGGTGCCGACGCGGCTCGATGGGCGTGACGGCCAGTCAGCCGGGGCACTGGACAAGGCCTTCGCATGACCTACGCCCCACATCCTCCCCCGCGCTTGCCCGTTCTGTGAGCCCTTGTGAAGATCCTGGGGTGACTCTGACCAATCCCGGCTCCGGGGCGACCGGTGCGCACAGGGGTGCGCGTCGTTCCGGTACCGGCCCGGCCGCCGCCGTCATCGTGCTGGTGGCCCTGGCCGCGCTGATACCGTTCCTCGGCCCGTCTCCGGCCCTGCACGGCACAGGTGAGGCCGCCGCGCCCGGCACCGGCGGCATAGCCCTGCTGCGGACGGTGCTGTTCGCGGCGCTGGCCGTACCCGCCGGCGAGCTGTTCGTGAAACGGCTGCTGCGGTCCGTGCCCGACGCTCCTCCGGCCGTGCCGCACGGCTGGTCCCCCGTCGCGAACTGCGCCGGGTTCGTGGCCGCCCTCGGGCTCGCCTCCGTCGTGGCCACCGGGAACCTGGTGCCCGACAGCCTCGCCGCCATCGACGTGGGCGGCCTGTACGACTCGCGGGAGGGCAGGCTCGCCCTCCTGGAGGTCAACGCGTTCCTCGCCGCGGCCCTGTGCGCCGCCTCCGGCCGTCCGGGGACGCAGGTCTGGCCGCTGGCCGCGGTCGTCGTCGCCGAGGCCCTGCGCGCGCACCCCGGGACCGAGTACACCCCGCTGATCGGCTCCGGGCTGACGCTGGTCCATCTGGTCTGTGCCTCGCTCTGGGCCGGCGGCCTGCTGTACGCGCTGCGCACGATGCGCGCGTGGCGGAACTCGCCGGCGGGCGGCGTGCTGCTGGGGCTGTACGCGCGCGTGGCGGCCGTCCTGCTCGTCGCCGTCACGGCGACCGGGGTGTGCAGTTCGCTGCGCCGGATGCCCCCGGGGACGGTCCTGGAACAGCTGACGGACACGGCGTACGGGCGTGTGCTGCTCGCCAAGGTGATCCTGATGGCCGGGGTCGCGGCCCTCGCCCTGTGGGCCCGGATCCGGCTGGCCCGCGCGGCCGATCCGTCGAGTGCCCGTACTCCCGCGTGGGCGGAGGCGTACGTCCTGGCCCTGGTGGTGGCGGTGTCGGGTCTCCTGACGGCGCTGCCGGTGCCGATCCGCTGGTGAGGGCCGGGCGCCGGGGCGCCCTCTGCTCGAAGAGCTCGGGGGAGGACGGGCCGGCTCCCGCGTCTTCGGCACGGTCCGCCGGACAGGCCCCGCGCCCCGGTGGCCCCCGACGGGGTCCCCTCCGGGCGGGCCGGGCCCACGGCGGGGGCGCCGCCCGCCGTACCGCGCGGGACCACGCGTCGCGCCCGCGCGGTACCTGACGGACAGGGCTGTCGGCGGCGGCCCGTATCCTCGTGAACCATGCTCGAAGACCTCACGACCGAAGCGTCCTCCCCCGGCGCGTGGCCGGCCGCGTATCCGCAGGGGTACGCGGTCGTCGACGTGGAGACCACGGGGCTCGCCCGGGACGACCGCATCATCTCGGCGGGTGTCTACCAGCTGGACGCGCGCGGCGAGGTCGAGGACCACTGGTACACGGTGGTCGATCCGGAGCGGGACCCCGGACCGGTGTGGATCCACGGCCTGACGAGCGAGTCGCTCGAAGGGGCGCCCCTCTTCGCCGACATCGCCGGGGAGTTCGCCACCCGGCTGGAGGGCCGGGTGCTCGTCGCGCACAACGCCGTCTTCGACTGGCAGATGATCGCCCGCGAGTACGCGCGCGCCCGCGCGCAGGCGCCGGTGAAGCAGCGGCTGTGCACGATCGCCCTCTCCAAGGAGCTCGCGCTGCCGCTGCCCAACCACAAACTGGAGTCGCTCGCCGCGCACTTCGGGGTGGTTCAGCGGCGCGCGCACCACGCGCTGGACGACGCGCGGGTGCTGGCGGAGGTCTTCCGGCCCAGCCTGCGGACCGCGGCGGCGCGCGGTGTGCGGCTGCCCCTGCTCGAGTGCCTGCCGCTGACGGAGTGGACGGACCGGCCCCGCCTCGGGCAGCCGGCGGGCCACGGCGGCGGTCACCGGCCCGCCGGCTGGCGCACGTCCCGCAAGCGGCCCGCGTGCCCGTACCCCAACCCGGGCCGGTACGCACCGGACAGGCCGCTCAAGCAGGGCATGCGGGTCGCCTTCTCCGGCGACACCTCCGTGGAGCGGGACCTGCTGGAGGACCGGGCGACCGAGGCCGGGCTGCATGTCGCCACCAGCATCTCCCGGCTGACCAGCCTCCTGGTCACCAACGATCCGGACTCGGGCACGTCCAAGGTGGTCAAGGCCCGACAGTACGGCACCCCGGTCGTGGACGAGGCGGCTTTCGGGCAGTTGCTGGGCGACGTCGAACCCGCTTCGGAGGGCTGACCCCGTCGGCGTACGGGTGATTGACGGGCGACTCGCCCACCGCCCGCTCGCCCTGCGCCGGACCGACGGCCCACCCTGTGGCGCATGGCGACATGCGAAGTATGCGGCAACAGTTACGGAATGACCTTCGAGGTCCATGCCCAGGGCGCGGTACACGTCTTCGACTGCTTCTCCTGCGCGATCCACCGCATGGCCCCGATCTGCGAGCACTGCCGGGTGCAGATCATCGGCCAGGGAGTGGAGGCCGAGGGCCACTGGTACTGCGGTGCCCACTGCGCCCGCGCGGAGGGGAGGGCGGGGATCGTGGACCGGGTGTGAGGACGTACCCGCCTGAATGCACCCCACGGCCCTGGTTGTACGGTCGTGGGGTGTACCGCTTCCTGTTGTCCCGCCAGTGGGTGATCCTCACTCTCCTGGCACTCGTGCTGATCCCGACGATGGTCGAGCTGGGCTTCTGGCAGTTGCACCGCCACGAGCACCGGGTGGCCCTGAACCGGGTGATCGCCGACTCCCTGGCCGCGAAGCCGGTGCCCGCCGAGTCCCTGACCGCGCCCGGAGCGAAGGTCGGCGACGACGACCTGTACCGCAGCGTGACGGCGAAGGGCAGCTTCGACACCTCCGACGAGGTCGTCGTGCGCCGCCGCACCAACGCGGACGAGGAGGTCGGCTACCACGTCCTGACCCCCTTCGTCCTCGACGACGGCAGGACCCTGCTGGTCAACCGGGGCTGGATCCCCGCGGACGGTCCGAGCCAGACCGCGTTCCCGGAGGTCCCCGCCCCGCCCGGGGGCGAACTCACCATCACCGGGCGGCTGATGCAGGACCAGACGACCGAGGACAGCGGCATCAAGAACCTCGAGGGCCTGCCGGACCGGCAGATCATGCTGATCAACAGTGAGCTGGAGGCCGACCGGCTCGGCGAGGAGGTCCTCGGCGGCTACGTGGACCTCACCGACCCCGGGCCGAGCGGTGGCACCCCGGAGCCGGTCCCCTCCCCCGAGCACGACGCGATCGGCCCGCACCTGGCGTACGCCTGGCAGTGGTGGCTGTTCGCCGCGGGCGTCCCCGTCGGCTGGGTGGTCCTGGTCCGCCGCGAGGCCCGCGAGCGGGCGGAGGAGGCGGAGCAGGAGGCAGGCGCCACGGCGGACGCCGAGGACACGCAGGACACGGAACCCGCGGCGGTGTAGCCCGTCACTCACCCGGCTCCCCCTTGATTGCCGCACCCGGCTGCCGGGCATCCGCACCTCGTGCACGCTATCGAGGACTACGCGCTCATCGGTGACGAACAGACCGCTGCCCTGGTGGGCGCGGACGGCTCCGTCGACTGGCTCTGCCTGCCCCGCTTCGACTCCGGCGCCTGCTTCGCCCGGCTGCTCGGCGACGAGAACAACGGACACTGGCGCATCGCTCCCGTCGGCGCCGAGCGCTGCTCCCGCCGCGCCTACCGCCCGGACACCCTCGTCCTGGACACCGAGTGGGAGACCGACGAGGGCCTGGTGCGCGTCACGGACCTGATGCCGCAGCGCGACCGCGCACCCGACCTGGTGCGCATCGTGGAGGGCGTACGCGGTGAGGTGACCGTCCGCAGCACGCTCCGGCTGCGCTTCGACTACGGCTCGGTGGTGCCCTGGATACGCAGGACGGACGGCCACCGGGTGGCGGTCGCCGGGCCGGACTCGGTGTGGCTGCGCATGGAGCCCGAGGTACGCAGCTGGGGCGAGGACCGCACCACGTACTGCGAGTTCACGGTCGCGCCGGGCGAGCAGGTCGCCTTCGTCCTCACCTGGCACCCCTCGCACGAGCCGCGCCCGCCGCTGGTCGACCCGTACACCTCGCTGCGGCACAGCATCGAGGACTGGCGCGCGTGGGCGTCCCACTGCCGGTACGACGGCCCGCACCGGGACGAGGTGGTGCGGTCCCTGATCACACTCAAGGCCCTCACCTACTCGCCCACCGGCGGGATCGTCGCCGCGCCCACCACCTCCCTGCCGGAGGAGTTGGGCGGAGTACGCAACTGGGACTACCGCTACTGCTGGCTGCGCGACTCCACGATGACCCTGAGCGCGCTGCTGGCGGCCGGGTACCAGGAGGAGGCGGAGGCCTGGCGCAACTGGCTGCTGCGCGCGGTGGCCGGCGACCCGGGAGACCTCCAGATCATGTACGGGGTGGCGGGTGAGCGGCGGCTGCCCGAGTACGAACTGCCGTGGCTGTCCGGCTTCGGCGGTTCCACCCCGGTCCGGATCGGCAACGACGCCGTCGCCCAGCTCCAGCTGGACGTGTACGGGGAGGTCGTGGACACGCTGGCGCTGGCCCGGCGTTCGGGCCTGTCCCCGAGGCCGGACGTGTGGGCGCTGCAGAGGGTGCTGCTGGACTTCCTGCGCTCGGCGTGGCGGCTGCCCGACGAGGGGCTGTGGGAGGTGCGCGGCGGCCGACGGCACTTCGTGCACTCCAAGGTGATGGTGTGGGTGGCCGCCGACCGTTCCGTGCGCGCCCTGGAGGAGGACCCCGGCCTCGAGGGCGACGTCGACAGCTGGCGCGCGCTGCGCGACGAGGTGCACCGCGAGGTGTGCGAGAAGGGGTACGACCCGGCGCGGAACACCTTCACGCAGTACTACGGCTCGCGGGAACTCGACGCCTCGCTGCTGCTGATCCCGCGTACGGGTTTCCTGCCGCCCGACGATCCGCGGGTGATCGGCACCATCGACGCGATCCGCGCGGAGCTGGGACCGGACGGGTTCGTCCGCCGCTACACCGCGGACGGCACCGGGGTCGACGGTCTGCCCGGCGTGGAGGGCACCTTCCTGGTGTGCTCGTTCTGGCTCGCGGACGCCCTGCACATGACGGGCCGGACCGAGGAGGCGCACGAGCTGTTCGAACGGCTGATGGGGCTGGCCAACGACGTGGGGCTGCTGGCGGAGGAGTACGACCCGGCGAGCGGGAGGCTGCTGGGCAACTTCCCGCAGGCGTTCAGTCACATCGGCCTGGTGAACACCGCTCTCACGCTGTTCGGCGACCGGAAGGCAGAATAGACGCCATGGATCTTGGGCTGAAGGGCCGGGTGTACGTCGTCACCGGAGCGACCCGCGGGCTGGGCAGGGCCACCGCGCGCGAGCTGGTCGCCGACGGCGCGAAGGTGGTCGTCACGGGACGGGGGGAGGAGGACGTCGCCGAGGCGGCCGCCGATCTGGGACCGGACGCGGTCGGCGTGGCGGTCGACAACGCCGATCCCGAGGCGGCGGCACGGCTGATCGGCACCGCGCGTGAACGCTTCCACCGTTTCGACGGCATCCTCGTCAGCGTGGGCGGCCCCCCGCCCGGGTTCGTCGCCGACACCACCGACGAACAGTGGCGGTCGGCGTTCGAGTCGGTGTTCCTGGGCGCGGTGCGGCTGGCCCGGGCCGCCGCGGCGGAGCTGGGCGAGGGCGGTGTCATCGGCTTCGTGCTGTCCGGCTCTGTGCACGAGCCGCTGGCCGGCCTGACCATCTCCAACGGGCTGCGCCCGGGGCTGGCCGGCTTCGCCAAGTCCCTCGCGGACGAGCTGGGCCCGCGCGGCATCCGTGTCGTGGGCGTGCTCCCGGGACGCATCGACACGGACCGCGTCCGTGAGCTCGACTCCCTCTCCGCCGACCCGGAGGCCACCCGCCAGGCGGCCCAGTCCCGCATCCCGCTGCGCCGCTACGGCACCCCGGCGGAATTCGGCCGCACCGCGGCCTTCCTCCTCTCCCCGGCCGCCTCCTACGTCACGGGCGTCATGGTCCCGGTGGACGGCGGGGTACGGCACGGGTTCTAGCCGCCGGCCGGGCGAAGCCCCGGCGGCGGGCGGGCTCCGGGGCCGGCGGCCCAGCCGGAAGCCGGGGCCGGGGCCGGGCCCCGAACCCGGACGGCGGGGCCGGCGGCTCGACCGACCGGTCCTCCCGGGGCGTCTGGAGCCGGGCCCGGCCGGCCGCACGGTTCGAAGGCCGGTCCCGTGTCTTTGAACCGACGGTTCCTCCGGGCTCGGCGGCTCAGCTGACCCGTTCCGGACGGTGTTTGACGGACCGGAGGCGGACCTCGGTCGGGAAGGTGCCGAGGCCCGTCGACTCGCGGGCGTGGGTCAGGGCTCCGGTGGTGAACCCGTCCAGCACGGTGCCGGGGTCGGCATGGGGTTCCAGGAGCAGGCGGGCGCGGGTCCGCGGGAGGCCGCGGCGGCGGGTCAGCCGTACGTGAGCCTGTCCGACCCCGTCCAGCCGGCCCGCCTCATGGGCCAGTGCGGTCTCCAGCGCCCGGCCGCGCAGCACCGCTTCGTCGCCGTCGCCGGTGGCGACGAACACCTCGGCGAGCCGTCGTCGGCGCACCACCGCGACCAGCCACCACAGCAGGAGCAGGACGAGGACCGCGAGCGCGGCGATCACGACCGGCCACCACCAGCCCGTGTCCCGCCACCGGGTCCGCTCGGCCTCGTCCAGCAGCACGTCGTGCCGTCCGCCGTGCAGCCACCACGACGGCGCCGGTACTCCCAGCCCGACGGCCAGCACGGCCCCGCCGAGGGCCACCAGGAGCAGCCCCACGATCCCGAGCAGGACACGGTTGACGATCCTGATCACCGCCCTCACCCCTTCCGGCCGGGACGCCGTACCCGTACCGCCAACACGGGCGGCCGGGACAGCGTCATGCCCCTGACCGCGTCGGCGAGCACCGCGCGCAGGTCGGCCCGTACCTCGTCCAGTTCACGGAAGTGCGACACCGCGCGGACGTCGGCCCGCCTGCGGGTCACCCGCACGCGTACCGACCGCACCCCGGGGACCTCCACGGCCCGGTCCCGCAGTACCGTCACCGCCGCGTCCCGGTCGAGGCCGGCGCGGACGTCGGGGCGGGGGCGGCGCATCGGGAGCAGGGACCGCAGCCCGGGGGTGAGGGCCAGCAGGAGCAGCCAGAGCCCCAGGAGGGCGGCGACTCCGGCGCCCAGCAGCACCCAGAAGTCGTCCAGGGGCCGCCCGGCCAGTTGGTCGGCGAGTTCCCGGCGCCAGCTCATCGCGGGCCGGTCGGCGCGCACCGCGGCGATGTCGTACAGGAACGCGGCGACGATCACCAGGAGCAGCAGCGCGAGCAGGCCGGCGGGGATCCTGCGGGCCGACCAGAAGCGACGGGGACCCGCGCCCGCGGCGTCGTCCGGCTCGGGCGGCGGCGGTTTCTCCAGGACGGTGCCCGTGGCCTCCTCGACAGGGCCGGGTCCGCTCATCGGGTCCTCCCCAGGGCCGTGTCGAGGGCCGTCGCCACATGCAGCCGCTCCACCTGGACGACGACCTCCGGTACCTGCATGCCCGCCAGCGTGGACACCCGTGCGGTCACCTGTCGGCGCACCTCTCCGCACCGGCCGCCGATGTCACCGGGATAGCCGAGTTCGACATGGACCCGGACCCGCGCGGTGTCGTCGTGGTGGACGACGACCGTGGCGTACGGCGCCTCGGCGTCCGGGGGCAGCGGCCCGACCGCCTCGCGGGCCGCCTGGGAGGCGATCTTCGCGACCACCCGGTCGGCGATCCTGGTCGCACCGCGCTCACGCGGCTCCACGACGGCCGGGGCGCCCCCGGCTTCGGCCTCCCCCGTGCGCACCGGTCTCACGGAGGTCACCGCCGCCGATTGGCACGGGTACGGAAGAAGTCGCCGAACTCCAGGTCCCCCTCGAGGAACCGCCCGACAACGAAACCGATGGCGCCCAGGGCCGCCACCAGCAAGAATGCACCGAATCCGCCGAAGTATCCGGCGAAGCCCAGTGCCATGCCGGCGATCATGCCGGCCACGGCCATGCTCATGGTGCGCTCCTCAGTTCCTCGAACTCCTCAGCGGTTCGCCGTCCTCGCGGCCGGGGACACCCGTTCGCCGCGCGGTTCCTCACTGGAGGCGGCTTTCCGAGTCCTCGTCCTCCTCGTCCGGCAGCTTCACGTCGCTCACCGCGATGTTGACCTCGACCACCTCGAGGCCCGTCATCCGCTCGACCGCCGCGACGACGTTCTCCCGTACGGCTTTGGCGACGTCGACGATGGAGACGCCGTAGTCGACGATGATCTCCAGGTCGAGCGCGGTCTGCACCTCGCCGACCTCGACCTTCACTCCGCGGGTCACCGATTTCGACCCGCCCGGCACCCGGTCGCGCACGGCTCCGAAGGTCCGGGACAGGCCGCTGCCCATGGCGTGCACGCCGAACACGTCCCGCGCGGCGAGGCCCGCGATCTTCTCCACGACACCGTCGGCGATCGTGGTACGGCCTCGGGTGGCGGCGTCGCCTCCGCCGCGCCGGGCACCGGGGCCTTTGCGTGCGGAGGTGTCCGGCCCGGTCTTCTCGAGGTCGGCGGCCCGCGTGGAGCCGCCGTCCGTGGTGTCGCTCATCGCCGTACGTCCCTTCCGATCGTCGTCCACGGGAACCACCGTATGCGCCAATGCTGCGTGGCGCGCCATGGATACGGCAGGCTGGGGGAATGACGGCGGACGAATGGACTCGGGCAGTGCGGCAGCAGTTGGGGCTGGGCAGGCTTCTGCCGCTGGGCGGACCGCGGGACGGCGCGTGGATCTCCGAGAGGGCCGCCGGGGAGGTTCTGCGGCGCGCGGTGGCGCGGGCTGAGCCGAACGTGCGCCTGGACGGTCTGCGGATCGCGCTCGCCTCTTCACAGGACGCCGGTGAGCCGGTGGTGCCGCCTCCGCCCAGCGCCCTGCCGCCGGGCCCGCTGCGCGTGACGGCCCGGTTCGCGGCCACGGCGGCGGAGCCGCTGCCGGCGACCGCGGACCGGCTGCGGACGGCGTTGGCGCGGGTCGCGGCGGAGCGGATCGGGCTGGTGGTGACGGAGGTCGACCTGCGGGTGACCGGGTTGCTGGACGCAAAGGCCGGGACGGCCGGCCCTGCGACGGAGGGCGGGGTGGAGGACACGGCCGACGGAGCGGCAGTCGGGCCGGCCACCGGACCGGCCGGTGCTCCGCGCGAGGACAGAACCGGTGCCCCCTCCGGCGCCCCGGGGGCCGGTGGGTCCGACGAGGGCCGGGCCGCCGCTGCCGCGCTCGCCGTGCCGGGGGTCTCCCGGTTGACGGACGTGCTCGGCCGCGCGGTGCACCTGGCGTCGTCACCGCAGGCGCCCGGCACCGTCTCCCTGGCCGGCCGGCACGCGCGCGTGGACCTCGCCGTCGGAGCGGACCACCGGGCGCTGGACGTGGCCCGCGCGGTCCGCTCGGCGGTGTCGGCCGCCCTGCCGGACCGCCCGACGGTGGCGGTCCTGGTCACGGCGGTCGACTGACGCCCGCCGGAGCGTCACGGGCTGCTCATTCGCCGAGACCGGCCAGGTCCCGCAGTCGGCGGCCCTGGGCCGCGCGCTCGGCCGCCCGCTGCTCCTCGTACGTACGCCCCGCGGCACCGCTCAGCAGCGCCTTCGTCTCGATCACGGCGTCCCGGGGCGCGGCGAGCAGCGCCGCCGCGAGGTCCCGTACCGCTGCGTCCAGTTCGCCGCCGGGCACGGCGATGTTGGCGAGTCCGGTGTGCACGGCCTCCTCGGCGGTGACGAACCGCCCGGTCACGCAGATCTCCAGCGCGCGGGCGTACCCGACGAGCCCGACCAGCGGATGCGTGCCGGCCAGGTCCGGGACCAGCCCCAGACCGGTCTCGCGCATGGCGAACTGGACGTCGTCGGCGACGACCCGCAGGTCGCAGGCCAGGGCCAGCTGGAAACCGGCCCCGATGGCGTGCCCCTGCACGGCCGCGACGGACACGATGTCGCTGCGCCGCCACCAGGTGAACGCCTCCTGGTAGGCGGCGATGGTCGCGTCGAGATCGGCCTCACTGCCGCGCGCCATCTCGACGAACGACGGATCGCCCTCGATTCCCTCGGGGGTGAGCATCTGGCGGTCGAGCCCGGCGGAGAAGGACTTCCCCTCGCCACGGAGCACCACGACACGCACGGAGCCCGGCAGCAGCCGGCCCGCCTCGGTCAGCGCACGCCACAGAGCGGGGCTCTGCGCGTTGCGCTTGGCCGGGTTGGTCAGCGTCACCGTGGCGATCGCGTCGTCGACGGTGAGCCGTACGCCGTCCTTGTCGAGTACGGGACCGAGGTCCTGGGCGGGCGAAGCCATGGAGCGCCTCCGATGGGTGCGGTCGTCCTCCGTACCGTACGGCGGGACCGGACCCGCCCTGCGGCACAGCTAAGTGACTGCACAGTAACCACCCGCCCGGCCGGTCGGCCGACCGGGTGGCCACCTCGGATCGCGGGCGCCCGGAGGGTCAGGCCGAAGCGGCCTTCTTACCCCGGGTCGCCCCGCCACGCCCTCGGAGCGTGACACCCGACTCGCTGAGCATGCGGTGCACAAAGCCATACGAGCGGCCGGTCTCCTCGGCCAACGCCCGGATGCTCGCACCGGCGTCGTACTTCTTCTTCAGGTCTGCCGCGAGCTTGTCGCGCGCGGCGCCGGTCACCCGGCTGCCCTTCTTCAGAGTCTCGGCCACCCGTGCCTCCTCATGGGAAGTGCGCTCTGGTCCCCTCATGATCACCCCTCTGGGGCCCGATGGCCACCCATTCGGCAAGGTCCGTGCGACGAGGTGGTGACGACAGGAGCGCATCCCCACATGCGGAACGACGCATTCCACGGGGTGCCGCGCACGCCACCGGACGGGTTCCACAGTGAAGTGCCAGGTCAGAGCGGTGTCGCGGCCGAGCCCCGGAGGATCGGAGGCTCGGCCGCGGCACCGGCGCAGGACACACCTGGGTACGAGGGGATCTCACACGAATGATGGATCACCGATGGGCCGAATGATCCATACGCGGTGGATCAGGTCGGCGACCGGCCCCCGCCGAGGGCCCGGCGGTCCGGGGGCCGCTCAGGCGAGGGCGACGAGGTCCGCGTAGTCGGCGCCCCACAGGTCCTCGATGCCGTCCGGCAGCAGGATGATCCGCTCCGGCTGGAGCGCCTCGACGGCGCCCTCGTCGTGCGTGACCAGGACGACGGCGCCCTTGTAGGTGCGCAGCGCGCCGAGGATCTCCTCACGGCTGGCCGGGTCGAGGTTGTTGGTGGGCTCGTCGAGGAGGAGCACGTTCGCCGAGGAGACCACGAGGGTCGCGAGCGCCAGGCGGGTCTTCTCGCCGCCGGAGAGGACACCGGCGGGCTTGTCGACGTCGTCACCGGAGAACAGGAACGAACCGAGCACCTTGCGGACCTCGACGAGGTCCATGTCGGGCGCGGCGGAGCGCATGTTCTCCAGCACCGTGCGGTCCCGGTCGAGGGTCTCGTGCTCCTGGGCGTAGTAGCCGAGCTTGAGCCCGTGGCCGGGTACGACCGTGCCGGTGTCGGGCTGCTCCACTCCGCCGAGGAGGCGCAGCAGGGTGGTCTTGCCGGCGCCGTTGAGACCGAGGATGACGACGCGGGAGCCCTTGTCGATGGCCAGGTCGACGTCGGTGAAGATCTCGAGCGAGCCGTACGACTTCGACAGGCCCTCGGCGGTCAGCGGGGTCCTGCCGCAGGGGGACGGCTCGGGGAAGCGCAGCTTGGCGACCTTGTCGGCCTGGCGGACGCCTTCGAGGCCGGACAGCAGGCGCTCCGCGCGGCGGGCCATGTTCTGCGCGGCGACGGTCTTGGTGGCCTTGGCGCGCATCTTGTCGGCCTGGGCGTTGAGGGCGGCGGCCTTCTTCTCGGCGTTCTGCCGCTCGCGCTTGCGGCGCTTCTCGTCGGCCTCGCGCTGCTGCTGGTAGAGCTTCCAGCCCATGTTGTAGATGTCGATCGTGGAGCGGTTGGCGTCCAGGTAGAACACCTTGTTGACGACCGTCTCGACCAGGTCGACGTCGTGGGAGATGACGATGAAGCCGCCGCGGTAGGTCTTGAGGTAGTCGCGCAGCCAGACGATCGAGTCGGCGTCGAGGTGGTTGGTCGGCTCGTCGAGCAGCAGCGTGTCCGCGTCGGAGAACAGGATGCGGGCCAGCTCGATACGGCGGCGCTGACCGCCGGAGAGCGTGTGCAGCGGCTGGCCGAGCACCCGGTCGGGCAGGTTGAGCGCGGCGGCGATGGTGGCGGCCTCGGCCTCGGCGGCGTACCCGCCCTTGGTGAGGAACTCGGTCTCCTGGCGCTCGTACTGCCTGAGCGCCTTGTCACGGGTGGCGCCCTGGCCGTTGGCGATGCGCTGCTCGTTCTCGCGCATCTTGCGGATCAGGGTGTCCAGCCCGCGGGCGGACAGGACGCGGTCGCGGGCGAGCACGTCGAGGTCGCCGGTGCGGGGGTCCTGGGGGAGGTAGCCGACCTCGCCGGAGCGGGTGACGTTGCCGGCGGCGGGGACGCCCTGGCCGGCGAGGACCTTGGTGAGGGTGGTCTTGCCGGCGCCGTTGCGGCCGACCAGGCCGATGCGGTCGCCCTTGGCGATACGGAAGGTGGCGCTCTCGAGGAGGACACGGGCACCGGCGCGCAGCTCGATGCCGGAGGCGGAGATCACGGACAGGCTCCAGGGCGTTGGGTGGCGGTGGGCGGCTGAGGGCGTTCCCGCCGTCTAATGCGCGAGGAGAATGGCCATGGGAGCCATTCTAACGGGGCCGCGCAACCTCTTTTCCGGCGCGCGGATGTGCGGCGCCCCCGGCCCGGCGGGCCGGGGGCGTTGTCGGTGGGGGGTGCCAGACTGGGCGACAGGTCGAATTTCTGGCGATCTTCCGGTGATTGTCCGGTTGTGGGACACAAGGGGTGATGACCATGGCAGGCACGGGCGGCGGGCGTCCGAGCATCTTTCCGGCCCTGCTGTACGCGGACGCGAAGGCGGCGATCCGGCAGCTCACCGAGGCCTTCGGGTTCACCGAACTGTCCGTGTACGAGGACGAGGGCGGCGGCGTGGCCCACGCCGAACTGGTGCAGGGAAACGGCGCGGTGATGCTGGGATCCAAGGGCACCGGCAGCGCGTTCGACAAGGCGATGGAGGGCTCGGGTCCGGTCGGGGTCTACGTCGTCGTGGACGACGTGGACGCGCATCACCGGCGGGCGGTCGAGCAGGGCGCGGAGATCCTGATGCCCCCGACGGACCAGGACCACGGCTCGCGGGACTACATGGCCCGCGACATCGAGGGCACCATCTGGAGCTTCGGCACGTACGCGCCCGAGACGGGGGTGTGAGCGGGGAGGGCTGCGCGGGGGGCCGCGCCGAGGGGCGGGGAGCGTCGGGGCGGCCGACGTCCCGCAGGACCGCGCGGGCGGTCCTGTGCGGGACGTGCGGGCGGTCCTGCGGGACGCGCGGGGTGCCGGTGTCAGCTTCCGGTGTGCACCTGGAAGGCGGCCCGGCGGACGGCCTTGGCCAGGGCCGGGTCGGGGTGCGCGGCGGCCAGGGCGACCAGGACCTGGACGGTGCGCGGGTGTCCGACGGCACGCACCTCGTTCAGCAGCGCGGGGACCGTGGGCTGGACCGCGGACTCCAGATGCCGTACCAGCAGCGGAGCCTCCCCGTGGTCGGCGACCGCCGCGGCGGTGTCCACCCACAGCCAGGTGGCCTCCGACCGGGTGAGGACCTCGTGGGCCTCCTCGGGGTCGGCGCCGTCGTGCTCGGCGAGCCACAGCAGGGCGTAGGGCCGCAGGGTCGGCTCGTCGTGGACGGCGCGGACCTCGGGTTCGGCGGGGGCACCGACGACCCGCAGCGCCTCGAAGGCGAGGCCGCGCAGCAGGGCGTCCTCGCCGCGGGCGGCGTCGAGCAGTTGGGTGACGGCGCTGCCCACCGGCCGGGCGGCGAGCCAGGCGCGGTACTCGGCGCGGGCGGCGTTGGGACGCAGCTGGGCGCAGCCGCGGAGCATGTCCTCGGCACCCTGCTCGATGTTTCCGGCGGGGCTCTGGGCGGCGACGCAGATCTGCTCCAGCTTGACCCAGACCGCCCAGCTGCCGAGCGGGGTGAGGGTGGCCTGTCCCTCGCCGTAGGTGAGAGCGCCCACGGCGGCGAGGGCGCACAGGGCCCAGTCGAGGAGCGGGGCGAGCGCGGCGGCGTCGGCACCCGGCCCGGTGGGGGCGGAGGGGGGCGCGAGGACGGGCGCCGCCGGTCCGAGCCGGGGCTCGGGCAGGGCCTCGGGCGACGGCTCGGGGTGGGCGGGGCCGGAGGAGCGGGGCCCGTAGTCGACCTCGCAGCGTTCCGTGCGCAGTTCGGTGACCCGCTGCTGCAGGAGGTCGAGAAGCTGCGGGACGGGAACCGGGCCGGCCGACAGCTGGAGGAAGGAGAGCACCTGCGGCATGGCCGAGACGACCTCGCTCACGGCGGCGGGCTCATGGCCCTCGGGCTCCGGGTGGGCGAGCGACCAGGCGTCGAACAGAGCGACCCAGCCGCGCAGCACGGCGCTGTCGTCGCGGTTCCAGGCGCGCAGCCGCCAGCCGGGGCGGGCGGTGTCGCCGTGCACCTCGACCAGGCCGGCGAGCCGGGCCGTGTCCCAGTCGGCGCGGACCTGAGCCGGGGTCAGGCCCAGCTCGTCGGCCGCCCATTCGGCGGTCGCGTCGGAGAGGATGGCCTGGCCGGTGGCGGTGGCGCTGCCCCGGCCGGGGCCCAGGGCCGCGTCGGCCCAGCGGGCGACGCGGGCCGCACCGGCCAGACCGGAGCGCGCCATGCGGGCCAGCTCCGCGGGGGCCGGTGTGCCTTCCGGCGGGCGTGGCGCGGGGCGGCGCGAGCGCTGTTGGTTCATCGCCCTGGGGGCGGCGGCCAGGGGTCGCGGGCGGACAAGTCGAAGTCTGGAGTCGCGCGGGATACGGGACGTCACGGGTGCAGTCTCGCGGTTGACGGTCCGAAAACCCAAACGGAATGTCATACGCGGCGAGGGGGAAGGCCGACGCACCGGGGCGCACGGACGGTCGGAGGAGGGAAACGGGCCGGGAGAGGCCGGGGACACGCCGCGGAGCGGAATCCCGGCGGCGGCCCGCGGAGCGGCGGCCGCGGCCGTCCCGCGGGCCGCCGCCGGGGTGGCCGGCGCGGTGCCCGGCGGTCACATGAAAGGGGTGAGGAAGCGGCGCAGCGCCTCTTCGTAGGTGTGCGGGTCGGCGTTCCACATCGCGCCGTGCGGAGCGTTGTCGACCGTGTGCAGGGTGACCGTGTTGGGCTGGGCGGCGGCCAGGCGGCGGGAGGGCAGCCAGGGGGCCACCGTGTCGCCGGGGCCGTGGACGATCAGCGTGGGAACGCCGACGCGCTCCGGCCCCGGGGCGCCCGGGTGATGACCACCGTGGTGGTGGCCGGGATGGCCGGTGCGGCCCTGGGCCGCGCGGACCGCCAGCGGCAGCAGCGCGCCGGGCGTACGGCGGGCGGTGGCGAGGGCCCGGAGCGTCGATTCCCAGCTGAGCACCGGGGAGTCGAGGACCAGCCCGGCGACGTGGTCGCGCAGCCCGGAGCGGGCGGCGGCGCGCAGTGCCATGGTCGCGCCGGTGGACCAGCCGAGCAGGACGACCTGCCGGGCGCCGGCGTCCACCGCGTACCTGATCGCCGCGTCGAGGTCGCGCCACTCGGTCTCGCCGAGGTGGCCGAGGCCGTCGGGCGAGCGCGGCGCACACCGGTCGCCCCGGTAGGCGGGGGCGAGCACCGGGAAGTGGTGCCGGTGCAGGAACTCCATGAGGTTCATGGTGTGTTCCCGGGTGGTGCCGAGTCCGTGCACCGCCAGCACCCAGGTGTCCCGGACGCCCGGCACGAACCAGGCGGGGAGGGGGCCGAGTTCGCCGGGGACGTCCACGTCGGTGTGGTCCAGGCCCAGGGCGGCCCCCGGGTCGCCGACGTAGAGGTTCGGGGTGAACCGGACCCGGTCGCCGGGCTCGAGCGTGCCCCGTACGACGCGTTCGACCCGGCGTACGACGGTGTCGGCGGAGGACGGAACGCCGTCCAGGACGGGTCCGACGACCGCGTGTGCGCCGTCACCGGCGAGGCCGTAGCGACCGGGCCGCAGCGCGGCGAGGTGGCGGGTGAGGGTGACCTGTCCGGCGGCGATGCCGTGCACGGTGAGCCGGGGCTCGGTGGGCAGGGGTCTGCCCGGCGGCGCCTTGAGGGCTGCGTCGCTGGCAAGCCTGCCGACCGCCACCGCGGCGGCGGAGGCCCCTATCACGGCGGTGACGGCAGCGGCCGTCGCTCTGACAGTACGCACCCACTCAGTGTCCCGGCGGACCGGCCGCCCGGCCACCCCGGCGGTTGCCCGGGACCGGACTGCCGGGTACGCCGAGGCACCGGGCCGGGCGGCAACCGGGGCGCCCGGACGCCGGGGCGCCGAGCCGCCGAGGGCGCGGTCGCGGTCGCGCGGTCGCCCCGCCGGTGGACGCCCCGCCGCGGGAGACGCCGCCGGCGGCCGGCCGCTCCGGGCCACACCACCGGCGCCCTCCGATACCGGCCGGTCCGGCCTCGCTGCCCGTGGACCCGTGAGCCCGCGGCCGGTCCGGGGGGCTTCCGCCGGCCGGCAGGCCCGGAAACCAGCCACCCGGCCGGTGGACGCCCCACCGGTGGACGCCCCACCGGTGGAGACGCCAGTGGCGGCCGGCCGCTCCGGGCGGCCGCCACCGCCGCCCGCCGGTCAGCCGTACTGGCCGTAGCTCTGCAGGCGGTGCGTGACCTCTGCGAGCCGGTCGGCCGACAGGAGGTTCGGGGAGCGGCCGGGGACGGACGAGGCGGTCAGCCAGAGCCTGCACATCCACTCCAGCTGGGCGGTGCGGTCGTAGGCCTGGTCGAGGGTCGTGCCGTGGGTGACGGTGCCGTGGTTCTGGAGGAGGCAGCCGGTGCGGTCCTCGAGGGCGCGCAGCATGTTCCCGGCCAGTTCGTCGGTGCCGTAGGTCGCGTACGGGGCCACCCGTACGGGGCCGCCGAGCGCGGCGGCCATGTAGTGGATCGGGGGGAGTTCGTCGACGAGCGTGGAGACGGCCGTCGCGTGCACGGCGTGGGTGTGCACCACCGCGCGGGCGCCGGTCGTGCGGTACACCGCGAGATGCATGGGCAGCTCGCTGGTCGGGACCAGGGTGCCGAGGACCTGCCGGCCGGTGAGGTCGACGCCGGTGACGTCGTCCGGCGCCAGCCGGTCGTAGGGCACGCCGGAGGGGGTGACCAGCACGGTCTCCCCCACCCGCAGGGAGACGTTGCCGGAGGTCCCGACGACGAGCCCGTCCGCGACGGTCCTGCGGGCCGTCCCGACGAGGACGGTCCAGGCGCGGGCCTCCTCGTCGCTCGCCTGCCGCCCCCGCCGCTTCCTCGCGCCCCGCCGGTCGACCTGTCGCTCAGCCATGCCGTGATCCTGCCGGGTGACCGGAATCTCTTCAACGGCGTGCCTTCCGCCCCCGACTGCCCGTCCGCACCCGTCTCCGGCCGGCCATGGAGCCGTCGGATTCATCACAGTCACCCCAATGCCCATCCCAGTTCATCTTCCGTTCATCCAGGTTGCCTACGTTCAACGCGCCAATGACTTCGAACGATTGCCTGGGTAAATGGAAAGCTTCTCGCTGATCCTCGCGATTGTGGTGGTAACCGCACTCGCGTTCGATTTCACGAACGGTTTCCACGACACCGCGAACGCGATGGCGACGACCATTTCGACCGGTGCTCTCAAGCCCAAGGTGGCGGTGGCCATGTCCGCCGTCCTCAACCTGGTGGGCGCCTTCCTCTCCGTGGAGGTCGCCAACACGATCTCCAAGGGCCTCGTCGACGAGGCCGGCATCCGTCCCGAGGTCATCTTCGCCGCACTGGTCGGCGCGATCCTCTGGAACCTCCTGACCTGGCTGGTCGGTCTGCCGTCCAGTTCCTCGCACGCCCTGATGGGCGGCCTGATCGGCGCCACCGTCGCCTCGGCGGGCTTCGGCGCGGTGCACGGCGACGTCCTGGTCACCAAGGTGCTGATCCCCGCGATCGCCGCGCCGCTGGTCGCCGGCCTGGCCGCGATGTTCGCGACCCGGCTGACCTACCGCATGGGCCGCCGGTCGGCCGACAGCAAGGCCTCCGAGAAGGGGTACCGGGCCGGACAGATCGCCTCGGCCGGCCTGGTCTCCCTGGCCCACGGCACCAACGACGCCCAGAAGACCATGGGCATCATCACCCTGGCCCTGGTCGCCGGCGGCACCCTCGCCCCGGACTCCGACCCGCCGATGTGGGTCATCCTCTCCGCGGGCATCGCCATCGCGCTCGGCACCTACCTCGGCGGCTGGCGCATCATCCGCACCATGGGCAAGGGCCTGACCGACCTCCAGCCGCAGCAGGGCTTCGCCGCCCAGACGAGCGCCGCGACGGTCATCCTGGCCTCCTCCCACCTCGGTTTCTCCCTGTCCACCACGCACTCGGTCTCCGGTTCGGTGATGGGTGCGGGCCTGGGCCGCAAGGGCGGTGTGGTCCGCTGGTCGACGGCCACCCGGATGTTCGTCGCCTGGGGTCTGACGCTGCCGGCGGCGGCCCTGGTCGCGGCGATCGCCGAGTGGGTCTGCGGCTTCGGCGGCTGGGGCACCGCCCTCGTCGCCGTCTTCCTGGTCGGATCCAGCGCGGCGATCTGGAAGATCTCCCGGCGCGAGGTCGTCGACCACACCAACGTGAACGGCACCGACGAGACGGACGAGGAGCAGGGCGGCGTCGTGACCGCGGCCATGGCCGCGGTGGCCACCCCGCCGGCGGGCCACGTGAGCGACGAGCTCTCGGCCACCGTCCCGGCCCCCGCCGACCCGACGGCCCCTCCGGCCAGGACCACGGTCTGACCCCCCAGCAGGACGCGAAGGAAGAAGAGCACCATGAAGATCGACTGGGCCGCCCTCGGTTCCGTCTTCGGCGTCAGCCTCGTGGTCACCGTGGCCCTGGTGGCCCTGTTCACCCTGGGCATCACCGGCCTGTCCCGCCGTGAACGGGCCGCGGCCCGGGGCGGGTCCGCGGTCCTCGCGGTCACCGGCGCCTACGCCTGCTTCGCGGCGTGCGCGGCGGCGGTGGCGTAC
The DNA here is from genome assembly GCF_026242095.1 of Streptomyces sp. NEAU-W12. NCBI lineage: Bacteria > Bacillati > Actinomycetota > Actinomycetes > Kitasatosporales > Streptomycetaceae > Streptomyces > Streptomyces sp. NEAU-W12. The sequence continues at coordinate 384,908 of NZ_JAPJDM010000002.1, read as the reverse complement.
GGGATCTACCTGATCATGGCCTGACGGCCCGTCCGACGGGCGGTGCGGGGCGCGTCGCCTCCGCACCGCCCGTTCGTCGTGCCCGTGCCGCCTTCGGGGTTCACCCCCCGGAAGCCCTCTGTGGGCCTCGGCACACTTCAGCCCCGCAGGTCAACGGCAAGTTGACGGTTCTTCCGGACCATGGTGGACTGCCGGAGCCAATACGGGCGGCAGGAGAGGAAGCCGGTGCGATTCCGGCGCGGTCCCGCCACTGTCACCGGGGTGAACCACCCCGGGAGCCAGGAACTCTCGCCGCCGGTCTCGTCGAACCAGGGCGCGGACACCCTGAGTGAGGACATATCGCCATGCCCGGCTGCCTGTCGAGGTCGACCAGCGACACCCCGCCCCCGCTCGGGGCCACCGCCCGCACCGGATCCCTCCCCGGTTGAACCCATGGGTGGCGATCGCGCGTTCGCGTACGGCGCCGCTGCCGGCCTCCTCGGCGACCTCCTCCTCGGCGATCCCCGCCGCGGGCATCCGGTCGCCGCTTTCGGACGGGCCGCGGCTGCCGTGGAACACATGCTGTGGCGGGACGACCGGGGCCGGGGCGCGCTGCACACCGCCGTCTGCGTCGGCGGGGCCGTCGCTCTGGGGAGCCTGGCCGCACGCTGCGTACGGTCCTCCCCCGCCGCCTCGGTGGCCCTGACCGGCGCGGCCACCTGGGCCGTCGTCGGAGGGACGTCGCTGGCCCAAGAGGCCCGCGCCGTCGGGCGCGCCCTGGAGTCCGGGGACCTCGCGGCGGCGCGGGCACGGCTGCCGCACCTGTGCGGGCGGGACCCGCAGGCGCTGGACGCCGACGGGATCGCCCGCGCGGTCGTGGAGTCCGTCGCCGAGAACACCTCCGACGCCGTGGTGGGCGCCCTGGTGTGGGGGGCCGTCGCCGGTGTGCCGGGGCTGCTCGGGTTCCGGGCCGTCAACACCCTGGACGCCATGGTCGGCCACAGGTCCCCCCGCCACCTGCGGTACGGCTGGGCCTCCGCGCGCCTCGACGACGTCGCCGGGTGGCCCGGAGCGCGACTGACCGCCGTCCTCGCCTCGGCGGCCGGGCCGGACCCCCGGGGAGCGGTGCGGGCCTGGCGCGCGGATGCCGCCGGTCATCCGAGTCCCAACGCAGGGCCCGTGGAGGCGTCCTTCGCGGGCGCGCTCGGCGTGCGGCTCGGCGGGACGCTGTCCTACGCCGGGCGGGTCGAGCACCGGCCCGTCCTCAACGGCGGCGGCCGTGCCGTGACCGTGGCGGACATCGACCGCGCGGTGCGGCTCTCGCGCCGCATCGGCTGGCTGGCGCTCGGTGCCGGCGCCGTCGCACGGCCCGCGGTGCGAGCGGTGACACGGTCGGTGATGCGGACGGCACGCCGTGGGAACCGTGGGAAGGGACGTACGTCATGAGCGGTGGGGGCCTGCTGGTCGCCGGTACGACATCGGACGCCGGCAAGAGCGTGGTGACCGCCGGGATCTGCCGGTGGCTCGTACGGCAGGGCGTCAAGGTCGCGCCGTTCAAGGCGCAGAACATGTCGCTGAACTCGTTCGTGACGCGGGAGGGCGCCGAGATCGGCCGGGCGCAGGCCATGCAGGCCCAGGCCTGCCGGGTGGAGCCGCACGCGCTGATGAACCCGGTGCTGCTCAAGCCCGGCGGGGAACGGAGCAGCCAGGTCGTCCTGCTGGGCCGGGCGGTCGGCGAGCTGAGCGCGCGCGGCTACCACGGCGGGCGGCAGCAGCAGCTCCTGGGCACGGTGCTGGACTGTCTCGCGCAGTTGCGGGGCACGTATGACGCGGTGATCTGTGAAGGGGCCGGCAGCCCGGCCGAGATAAATCTGCGGCGCACCGACATCGTCAACATGGGGATCGCGAGGAACGCCGGGCTCCCCGTCCTCGTCGTCGGCGACATCGACCGCGGCGGCGTCTTCGCCTCCTTCTTCGGCACCGTCGCGCTGCTCTCCCCCGAGGACCAGGAACTGGTCGCCGGGTTCCTGGTGAACAAGTTCCGGGGCGATGTGTCACTCCTCGAACCGGGCCTGGACATGCTGCACGGTCTGACCGGGCGGCGCACCTACGGCGTGCTGCCCTTCCGCCACGGGCTCGGCATCGACGAGGAGGACGGGCTGGCCGTGTCCCTGCGGGGCGCCGTGCGGGAGTCCGCGGTCACCGCGCCGGTCGGCGAGGACGTGCTGCGGGTCGCCGTGTGCGCGGTGCCGCTGATGTCCAACTTCACGGACGTGGACGCGCTGGCCGCCGAACCGGGCGTCGTGGTCCGCTTCGTGGACCGGCCCGAGGAACTGGCCGACGCCGACCTCGTGGTGGTGCCGGGCACGCGCGGCACCGTACGGGCGCTCCAGTGGCTGCGGGAGCGCGGACTCGCCGACGCGCTGAGACGGCGGGCGGCCGAGGGGCGGCCCGTGCTCGGGATCTGCGGCGGCTTCCAGATCCTCGGCGAGCGCATCGAGGACGACGTGGAGAGCCGCGCCGGCCGGGTCGACGGGCTCGGCATCCTGCCCGTACGGGTCCGGTTCGCGCGGGAGAAGACGCTCGCACGGCCCGTCGGGCAGGCCCTCGGGGAGCCCGTCGAGGGCTACGAGATCCATCACGGGGTCGCCGACGTGCGGGGAGGTGAGGTGTTCCTCTCCGACGAGCGAGGGCACGGCCTGGACGGCTGCCGGGTCGAAGCGGCCTGGGGCACGCACTGGCACGGCTCGCTGGAGTCGGACGGTTTCCGCCGGGCCTTCCTGCGCGAGGTGGCCGCCGCCGCGGGGCGCCGTTTCGTGCCGGCCCCCGACACCTCGTTCGCCGCGCTGCGCGAGGAGCAGCTCGACCGGCTCGGCGACCTGATCGAACAGCACGCGGACACGGACGCGCTGTGGCGGCTCATCGAGTCCGGCGCGCCGCAAGGACTGCCTTTCATTCCACCGGGAGCGCCTGCATGAGCACAGTGTTGTTGTTGTCGACCGCCGACACCGATCTGCTGGCGGCCCGCGCCGCCACCGGCGCGTCCTACCGGATCGGCAACCCGACCCGCGTGGACGTGACGGCCGGGCTGCCCGCGCTGCTGGACGGCGCGGACCTCGCCGTCGTACGGCTGCTGGGCGGCAGGCGTGCCTGGGAGGACGGGCTCGCGGCGCTCAGGGCGTCCGGGATCCCGACGGTGCTGCTCGGCGGGGAGACCGTGCCGGACGCGGAGCTGATGGCCGAGTCGTCGGTGCCCGCGGGTGTCGTGGCGGAGGCGCTGAAGTACCTCGTGGAGGGCGGCCCGGACAACCTGACCGAGCTGGCCCGGTTCCTGTCGGACACCGTCCTGCTCACCGGCGAGGGGTTCGAACAGCCCCGGAAGATGCCGGAGTACGGCGTCCACGGCGCCCGCGCCGTACGGGAGGGCCGCCCGACCGTCGGCGTGCTCTTCTACCGGGCCCATGAACTGAGCGGCAACACCGCCTTCGTGGACACCCTGTGCGACGCGATCGAGGCGTGCGGCGCCAACGCCCTGCCGGTGTACTGCGGTTCGTTGCGCGGCGCCGACGCCGGACTGTACGAGATCCTCGGACGGGCGGACACACTGGTCGCCACGGTGCTCGCGGCCGGCGGCACGCACGCCTCGCAGGCGTCGGCGGGCGGCGACGAGGAGGCCTGGGACATCGGTGCCCTCGCCGACCTGGACGTGCCGGTGCTGCAGGGGCTGTGCCTGACCTCGTCGCGGGCCGCCTGGGAGGCGTCGGACGCCGCCCTCTCCCCCATGGACGCGGCGATGCAGGTCGCCATCCCGGAGTTCGACGGCCGCCTGGTCACGGTCCCGTTCTCCTTCAAGGAGCAGGGTCCCGAAGACGTCCCGGTCTACGTCGCCGACCCCGAGCGGGCCGCGCGCGTCGCCGGGATCGCCGTGCGGCACGCGGCGCTGAAGCACAAGGCGAACGCCGAGAAGAAGCTCGCGCTGGTCTTCACCGCGTACCCGACCAAGCACTCGCGCGTCGGCAACGCCGTCGGCCTGGACACCCCCGCCTCTGCGGTGCGGGTGCTGGACGCGCTGCGGGACGCCGGCTACGCGCTCACCGACTACCCCGCCGGCGGCGACGAGCTGATCCACCGGCTCATCGCGGCGGGCGGCCACGACGTCGAGTGGCTGACGGAGGACCAGCTGGCGGCCGCGCCCGCACGGGTGCCGCTGGCGGACTACCGGGCGTGGTTCCGGACGCTGGACCCTGCGCTGCGGGAGGCGATGACCGAGGCGTGGGGGGAGCCGCCGGGCTCGCTGTACGTCGACGGCGACGACATCGTGCTGGCCTCGCTCCGGTTCGGGAACGTCGTGGTGATGATCCAGCCGCCGCGCGGCTTCGGCGAGAACCCCATCGCGATCTACCACGACCCCGACATGCCTCCGTCGCACCACTACCTGGCCGCCTACCGCTGGCTGGAGAACAGTTTCGGCGCCGACGCGATCGTGCACATGGGCAAGCACGGCACGATGGAGTGGCTGCCCGGCAAGGGCCTCGGGCTGAGCGCGGGCTGCGCTCCGGACGCCGTCCTCGGCGACCTCCCGCTGATCTACCCCTTCATCGTCAACGACCCCGGTGAGGGCACCCAGGCCAAGCGGCGCGGGCACGCGACGGTGGTCGATCACCTCGTCCCGCCGATGGCGCGTGCCGACACCTACGGCGACCTGGCGAAACTGGAGCAGCTCCTCGACGAGTACGCGCTGGTCTCCGACCTGGACCCGGAGAAGGCTCCGGCGGTACGGGCGCAGATCTGGACCCTGGTCAAGGCCGCCGAGCTCCACCACGACCTGCATGTGGACGACCAGCCGGACGACGACGACTTCGACTCGTTCGTCATGCACATCGACGGCTATCTGTGCGAGATCAAGGACGTGCAGATCCGCGACGGACTGCACGTCCTCGGCGGCGGTCCGGTCGGCGAGCCGCGCGTCAACCTGGTGCTCGCCGTGCTGCGCGCCTCCCAGGTGTGGGGCGGGCAGGCGAACGCGCTGCCGGGCCTGCGGGCCTCGCTCGCCGAGCACTTCGGGCTGGTGGAGAAGGAGTTGCTGGCCGAGCCCGGCGCCCCGGTGAAGGTACCGGTGGAGCTGACGGAACGGGTGGACGGCCCGGCCCGCTCGGCCGCCGACGCGGTCGACCTGCTGGAGCGGCTGTGCCGGCGGATCGCGGAGGGCATGGAGGAGCGCGGCTGGGCGGTCGAGGAGGGCGGGCCGCTGGTGCGCGAGGTGCTGGGCGCCGACCTCCCGGCCGCGGTGGCCGTGGTGGAGTTCGCCTGCACCGAGGTCGTGCCGCGGCTCGCCCGGACGACCGACGAGATCGGGCACATCCTGCGCGCGCTGGACGGCGGTTACGTCCCGGCGGGCCCGTCGGGTTCACCGACGCGCGGGCTGGTCAACGTCCTGCCGACCGGCCGGAACTTCTACTCCGTCGACCCCAAGGCGATCCCGTCCCGGCTGAGCTGGGAGGTCGGCCAGTCGCTGGCGGACTCGCTGGTCCAGCGGTATCTGCAGGACACCGGCGAGTACCCGAAGTCGGTCGGCCTGACGGTGTGGGGCACGTCCGCGATGCGCACCCAGGGCGACGACATCGCCGAGATCCTGGCGCTGCTGGGCTGCCGTCCGGTGTGGGACGACGCGTCGCGCCGGGTGACCGGCTTCGAGGTGGTCCCCCTCGAGGAGCTGGGCCGGCCGCGCATCGACGTCACGGTCCGCATCTCCGGGTTCTTCCGGGACGCCTTCCCGCACGTGGTCGGGCTGATCGACGACGCGGTACGGGCGGTGGCCGAGCTGGACGAGGCCGCGGAGTCGAATTTCGTGAAGGCGCATGCCGACGCGGACACCGCCGAGCACGGCGACCGGCGCCGGGCCACCGCCCGCATCTTCGGCTCCAAGCCGGGCGCGTACGGTGCCGGCCTGCTGCCGCTGATCGACGCCCGCAACTGGCGCTCCGACGCGGACCTCGCCGAGGTGTACGCGGTGTGGGGCGGTTACGCCTACGGGCGCGGGCTCGACGGGCGGGCGGCGCGCGGCGACATGGAGACGGCGTTCAAGCGGATCGCGGTCGCGGCGAAGAACGTCGACACGCGCGAGCACGATCTCGTCGACGCGGACGACTACTTCCAGTACCACGGCGGCATGGTCGCGATGGTGCGGCACCTGACGGGCGCGAGCCCGGAGGCGTACGTCGGCGACTCGGCGACCCCGGACCAGGTGAAGACGCGCACCCTCGGGGAGGAAACGCACAGGGTTTTCCGTGCCCGCGTGGTCAACCCCCGCTGGATGAGCGCCATGAGGCGGCACGGCTACAAGGGCGCCTTCGAGATGGCGGCCACCGTTGACTACCTCTTCGGCTATGACGCCACGGCGGGCGTCGTGGACGACTGGATGTACGAGCGACTTGCGGTGGAGTACGTGTTCTCGGCGGAGAACCAGGACTTCATGCGGAAGTCCAACCCCTGGGCTTTGAGGGGCATCACCGAACGCTTGCTGGAGGCAGCCGACCGAGGGCTGTGGGCGGAGCCGGACCAGGAGACCCTGGACCGGCTCCGGGCGACCTACCTCGAACTCGAGGGCGACCTGGAGGGAGAGCAGTGACCCCCGCCCCATTCCCGCGTGGGCGGGGAGCAGGCAGGCGCCGTCCAGGACTGGACGGACGGGACCGGACCATCGCCACAGGGGCGGGGAGCGTGCCTGCATCCCCACCTCGCACCGGTCGACTGATCGGCACGACACCTATAGACCACTCGAAGGGGTGAATTCGACGTGAGCACGCCCTACCCGTTCACCGCCGTTGTCGGCCAGAACGACCTACGGCTCGCGCTGCTACTCAACGCCGTGTCGCCGCAGGTCGGTGGCGTACTGGTCCGCGGCGAAAAAGGAACCGCCAAGTCCACGGCCGTGCGCGCCCTTTCAGCACTGTTGCCGGCGGTGGACGTCGTCTCCGGGTGCCGTTTCTCCTGCGCCCCCGGCTCCCCCGACCCCGGGTGCCCGGACGGGCCGCACGAGCAGGGGGCGTTCGGGTCGAGGCCGGCGCGGATGGTCGAGCTGCCCGTCGGTGCCTCCGAGGACCGGCTGGTGGGGGCGCTCGACATCGAGCGGGCGCTCTCGGAGGGCGTGAAGGCCTTCGAGCCGGGTCTGCTCGCCGACGCGCACCGCGGGATCCTTTACGTCGACGAGGTCAATCTCCTGCATGACCACCTCGTGGACCTCCTGTTGGACGCCGCTGCCATGGGCGCCTCGTACGTCGAGCGCGAGGGGGTCTCCGTGCGGCACGCGGCCCGTTTCCTGCTCGTCGGGACCATGAACCCCGAGGAGGGCGAGCTGCGGCCCCAGTTGCTGGACCGTTTCGGGCTCACCGTGGAGGTCTCCGCCTCGCGCGAGCCCGACCAGCGGGTGGAGGTGGTCCGGCGGCGGCTCGCCCACGACGACGACCCGGCCGGCTTCGCCGCCCGCTGGGCCGACGAGGAGGCCGCCGTACGGGCCCGGATCGTGGCGGCGCGGGAACTGCTGCCGTCGGTGCGCCTCGGCGACGGGGCGCTGCGGCAGATCGCGGCGACCTGTGCGGCGTTCGAGGTCGACGGCATGCGGGCCGACATCGTGATGGCCCGGACCGCGACCGCGCTGGCGGCCTGGGCCGGGCGGACCGATGTGCTCGCCGAGGACGTGCGGCAGGCCGCACTGCTGGCCCTGCCGCACCGCAGGCGTCGTTCGCCCTTCGACGCGCCCGGCCTGGACGAGGACAAGCTCGACGAGACGCTGGAGGAGTTCGGCGGCCCTGGTGAGGGCGGGGACGAGGGCGGGGGCGACGACGATCCCGACCCGGGGCCCGACGGCGGCCCCGGCGGGCAGCCGGAGCCCGACGACGGCCCGCGGAGCGACGGTGACACCTCCGCGCGGCCCGAGGCCGGGGAGGACGGCGGGCCGCAGCCGGGTTCCGGTGGCGGGGCGGGCGAGCAGACCCCGGCGCGGGCCGCCGAGCCCTTCCGTACGAAGGTGCTGAGCGTGCCCGGGCTCGGTGAGGGTGCCGCCGGGCGGCGCTCGCGGGCGCGGGCCGAGCACGGGCGGACCATCGGGGCCCGGCGGCCCCGGGGCGCGCTGACCAGGTTGCACCTGGCGGCGACCGTGCAGGCGGCGGCGCCGCATCAGCGGGCGCGGGGGCGCGGCGGTCCGGGGCTGGTGGTCCGGAGGGACGATCTCAGGCAGGCGGTGCGTGAGGGGCGCGAGTCCAATCTCGTGCTGTTCGTCGTGGACGCCTCCGGTTCGATGGCGGCGCGGCAGCGGATGAGCGCCGTCAAGGGTGCCGTGCTGTCGCTGCTGCTCGATGCCTACCAGCGGCGGGACAAGGTGGGGCTGGTGACCTTCCGCGGGTCGGCGGCCGAGGTCGTGCTGCCGCCGACCTCCTCCGTGGACGCGGCGGCGGTGCGGCTGGAGTCGCTGCCGACCGGCGGGCGTACGCCGCTGGCGGCCGGGCTGCTCAAGGCGCACGACGTGCTGCGGGTGGAGCGGCTGCGCGACCCCGCGCGGCGGGCGCTGGTGGTCGTGGTGACGGACGGACGGGCCACCGGTGGCCCGGAGCCGGTCGCCCTCGCCGGGCGGGCGGCGCGGCTGCTCGCCGCCGAGGGGACGGCCTGCGTGGTCGTGGACTGCGAGTCGGGGCCGGTGCGGCTGGGACTCGCCGGGCAGCTCGCGGGTGAGCTGGGCGGCTCGGCGGTGACGCTGGACGAGCTGCGGGCGGACTCGATCGCCGGGCTGGTCAGGGACGTGCAGGGGGCCACCGGGGCGAGGAGGGCCGCGTAATGCCGAAGGGACAGCCGAGTGTCGTGCCGGACGACGGGCTGACGACCCGTCAGCGACGTAATCGTCCGCTGGTCGTCGTGCACACGGGCATCGGGAAGGGCAAGTCGACGGCCGCCTTCGGGCTGGCGCTGCGGGCCTGGAACCAGGGCTGGCCGATCGGGGTGTTCCAGTTCGTCAAGTCGGCGAAGTGGAAGGTCGGCGAGGAGAACGCGCTGCGGGTGCTCGGTGCCTCCGGCGAGGGTGGCAGCGTCAGCTGGCACAAGATGGGCGAGGGCTGGTCCTGGGTGCAGCGGGACGCCCAGATGGACAACGAGGAGAAGGCCCGGGAGGGCTGGGAGCAGGTCAAGCGGGACCTGGCCGCCGAGACGTACCGGCTGTACGTGCTCGACGAGTTCGCGTACCCGATGCACTGGGGGTGGATCGACACCGACGAGGTCGTCGAGGTGCTGCGCGGGCGGCCCGGGACCCAGCATGTCGTGATCACGGGGCGCAACGCGCCGGAGAAGCTGGTGGACCTCGCCGACCTGGTGACCGACATGTCCAAGGTCAAGCATCCGATGGACGCGGGACAGAAGGGGCAGAGGGGCATCGAGTGGTGAGGGCGTCGGTGCCCCGGCTGGTCGTCGCCGCGCCCTCCTCGGGCAGTGGCAAGACCACCGTTGCCACGGGGTTGATGGCCGCGCTCACCGCGCGGGGGCTCGCCGTGTCCCCGCACAAGGTCGGGCCGGACTACATCGACCCCGGGTATCACGCGCTCGCCACCGGGCGCGTGGGACGCAACCTGGACGCGTACCTGTGCGGGCCCGAGCTGATCGGGCCGTTGTTCCTGCACGGGGCGCGCGGGTGTGACATCGCGGTCGTCGAGGGCGTGATGGGGCTGTACGACGGGGCCGCGGGCGAAGGGGAGCTGGCGTCCACGGCCCAGGTGGCGAAGCTGCTGCGGGCGCCGGTGGTGCTGGTCGTGGACGCGTCGTCGCAGTCGCGGTCGGTGGCGGCGCTGGTGCACGGCTTCGTGTCCTGGGATCCGGAGGTGCGGATCGGGGGCGTGATCCTCAACAAGGTCGCCTCGGACCGGCACGAGGCGCTGCTGCGCGAGGCACTCGACTCCGTCGGCGTGCCCGTGCTGGGTGTTCTGCGGCGGGCCGCCCGGGTCGAGACACCGGCTCGGCATCTGGGGCTGGTGCCGGTGGCCGAGCGGCGGGCCGGGGCGGTCGACGCGGTCGGTGCGATGGCCGCGCAGGTGGCCGAGGGCTGTGACCTGGAGGCGTTGGTCTCCCTGGCCCGGGGGGCCGGGGCGTTGTCGTGTGCGGGGTGGGACGCGGGTGCGGCTCTGGTTTCCTCGTCCCCGCCGCCCTTCCCCTCCCCGGCCCCGGGGGCCGCGCCCCCGGACCCCCGCTTCCGGCCCGAACGGCCTCGTCCTCAAGCTCCTCCGAGCTCTTCGAGCAGGGAGGCGCCCCCGGGCGGGCTGCCCGTGGTCGCCGTGGCCGGCGGGGCCGCGTTCACCTTCTCCTATGCCGAGCAGGCCGAGCTGCTTGCCGCCGCCGGGGCCGACGTCGTCGTCTTCGATCCGTTGCGGGACGAGGAGCTGCCCGACGGGACCCGCGGGTTGGTGATCGGTGGCGGGTTTCCCGAGGTGTACGCCTCCGAGCTGTCCGCCAACGAACGGCTCAGGAAGGCCGTGGGCGCCCTCGCGGAGAGTGGTGCGCCGGTCGCCGCCGAGTGTGCGGGACTGCTGTACCTGTGCCGGGAGCTGGACGGGCTGCCCATGTGCGGGGTGCTGGACGCCTCCGCACGGATGACCGGGCGGCTCACCCTGGGCTACCGGGACGCCGTGGCGGTGTCCGACAGTGTGCTGGCCGGGGCCGGGGCGCGGATGCGGGGACACGAGTTCCACCGCACCGTCGTCGAACCCGGTGCGGGGGACGGTCCCGCGTGGGGCGTGCGGACACCGGCACCGCGCGTCGAAGGCTTCGTACAGCGCGGTGTGCACGCGAGCTATCTGCACACGCACTGGGCGTCCGAGCCCGGTGTGGCCCGTCGGTTCGTCGAGAGGTGCCGGACGTCATGAGCGGCAGGAACAGGCTGATCGGGGTCGGGGTCGGCCCCGGCGATCCGGAACTGGTGACCGTGAAGGGGGTGAACGCCCTGCGCGCGGCCGACGTCGTCGTCGTGCCCGTGATGGCGGCGCCCGACGGGAAGGACGGCGGGGAGCGGGGGCGGGCCGAGGCCACCGTGCTGCACTACGTGCCCCGGGAGAAGGTCGTCCGGGTGGTGTTCGCGCTGAACGAGCGCACCGACCGGGCGCGGCGCGAGGCCGCCTGGGACGCGGCCGGTGAGCGGGTGGCCGGACTGCTGCGGGAGAGCGGTCACGTCGCGTTCGCGACCATCGGCGATCCCAACGTGTACTCGACGTTCACGTATCTCGCCCAGACCGTCGCGGAGTCGGTGCCGGGGACGGTCGTCGAGACCGTGCCGGGGATCACCGCGATGCAGGACCTGGCGGCGCGTTCCGGTGCCGTGCTCACCGAGGGGACCGAGCCGCTCACGCTCGTGCCGGTGACCGCCGGGTCCGCCGTGCTCAAGGACGCGCTGGCCGGGCCCGGCACGGTCGTCGCCTACAAGTTCGGGCGGCGGGCGGGCGAGGTGGCCGAGGCGCTGCGGGAGAGCGGGCGGCTCGGGGACGCCGTGTGGGGGGCGGCGCTCGGGCTGCCGGAGGAGTTCGTCCGGCCGGCCGCCGAGCTGGACGGGGCGCCCCTGCCCTATCTGTCGACGCTCATCGCTCCGCCCCGGCGGGACGGCGGGCGGGGCGGCAAGTTGTGAGCGCGGTCCCAGGACCCGCAGGAACCGCAGGAACCTCAGGAGAGGATCGTTTCCCCATGGTCGACGCCCCCACCGGCAAGGTGACCTTCGTCGGTGCCGGCCCCGGTGCCGCCGATCTGCTGACGCTGCGCGCCGCGCGCGTGATCGCCGAGGCCGATGTCGTGGTCTGGGCCGCCAGCCTGGTCCAGGCGGAGGTCCTCGACCACGCACGGGAGGACGCCGAGATCCTGGACTCGGCGACGATGTCCCTGGAGGACGTCGTGGCCGTGTACGAGCGGGCCCTCTCCCAGGGGCTGAGGGTGGCCAGGATCCACTCCGGTGACCCCTCGCTCTGGGGCGGCACGCAGGAGCAGCTCGACCGGTGTGCCGAACTGGGCATCGCCACCGAGATCGTGCCCGGTGTGTCGTCCTTCTCGGCCGTCGCGGCGCTCGCGCAGCGGGAGCTGACCATTCCCGAGGTGGCGCAGTCCGTGGTGCTGACCCGGCTGGGCGGCGGCAAGACGCCGATGCCGCCCGGTGAGGAGGTCCGTGAGTTCGCGCGGCACGGCACCACCATGGCGGTCTTCCTGTCGGCGGCGCGCAGCGGTCAGCTGGTGCGGGAGCTGCTGGAGGGCGGCTACCCGACCGGTACGCCGGTCGTCGTCGCGTACCAGGCGACCTGGCCGGAGGAGCTGGTCGTGAAGTGCACGATCGGCACGCTGGAGGAGACGGTCAAGGAGCACAAGCTCTGGAAGCACACCCTGTTCCTCGTCGGCCCGGCGCTCGACGCGAGCGGCACGCGCTCGCACCTGTACCACCCCGGTCACTTCCACGGTTACCGCAAGGCCGACCCGCAGGCCCGCAGGGCGTTGCGCGGTAAGGGCGCGAGCACGTGATCACCGTCGTGGGCACCGGGACCGGGGCGCCGGTGGACGGGGCCGTCCTCGCCGGGGCGGACCTGGTCGTGGGCGGGCGGCGGCACCTGGACGCCGTGCGGCTGCCCGAGGGGGCCGAGCGGGTCGTCCTCGGGCCGTTGGCGCCGGCGCTGGAGACCGTGGAGAAGTACGTCGCCGAGGAGCGCCGGACCGTCGTGCTGGCGTCCGGGGACCCCGGGTTCCTGGGGATCGTGCGGGCGCTGGCCGAGCGGTTCGGGCCGGAGCTGCTGGACGTGCGGCCGGGTGTCTCCTCCGTGGCCGCCGCCTTCGCACGGGTCGGGCTGCCCTGGGACGACGCGGTCGTGGTCAGCGCGCACGGCAGGGACCCGCGTACGGCCGTGAACCTGTGCCGCGCGCATCCGAAGGTCGCCGTGCTGACCGGGCCGGGCGCCGGACCGGCGGAGCTGGGGGCCGCGCTGGCCCGGCACTGCCCGGACCGCGTTCTGGTCGTCGCCTCCTCGCTGGGCGATCCGGAGCGTGAGCGGATCGAGCGGGTCGCGCCCGCCCGGGCGGCGGCGCGGGACTGGGGGAACGCGGTGAGTGTCGTGCTGTGCCTGGACGAGCCGCGGGCCCTCGGCCCGGTGCGGACCGTCGCGGGCGGGGCCGCCGGCCGGTCGGGCGGCTGGGCGCTGGAGGAGACCGCGTTCGCCCACCGGGACTCGATGATCACCAAGTTCGAGGTGCGGGCGCTGGCGCTGGCGCGGCTCGGGCCGCGCCCCGGCGAGTCGGTGTGGGACGTCGGCGCGGGTTCGGGGTCCGTCGCCGTGGAGTGCGCCCGGCTGGGCGCCGCCGTCACCGCGGTGGAGAAGACCGCGGACGGGGTGGGGCGGATCCGCGCCAACGCCCTCGCGCACGGGGTGGACGTACGCGTGGTGCACGGGGCGGCGCCGACCGTGCTGTCCGATCTCGACGATCCCGACGCGGTGTTCGTCGGCGGGGGCGGGCGGGACCTGCCCGTCGTCGTCACCGCGTGCGCGCGGCGGGCACGGCGCACGGTCGTCGTCGCCCTGGCCGCGCTGGACCGGGTGCCGGCTGTGCGTGAGGCGCTGACCGGGGCCGGTTTCACCTGCGACGGGGTGCTGCTGCAGTCGTCGCGTCTCGCGCCGCTGCCCGGGGACGTGACCCGGCTGGCGGCGACCAACCCCGTCTTCCTGCTGTGGGGCGTACGGCCTCCGGCGGATACCGGCAACGGTTTCGACGGCATCGACAGAGAAGGAGTTGCCCAGTGATCGGCCTCATTTCCGCCACCGCGGCGGGAGCCGCCGCGCGGGACCGGCTGGCCGCCGCGTGGCCGGACCGTACCCGTGTGTACGAGGGTCCCGTCGGGGACGCCGTGCGGGCGGCGTTCGCGCAGTGCGAGCGGATCGTGTGCTTCCTGGCCACGGGCGCGGTGGTGCGGCTGGTGGCACCGCTGCTGGAGGACAAGGCGAGCGATCCGGGCGTGGTGTGCGTCGACGAGGCGGGCCGGTTCGCGGTGTCGCTGGTGGGCGGGCACGGCGGCGGGGCGAACGACCTCGCGCGCGAGGTCGGCGAGGTGCTGGGCGCCGAGCCGGTGGTGACCACGGCGACCGATGCCGTGGGGCTGGCCGGCCTGGACACCCTGGGTCTGCCGGTGGAGGGCGACGTGGCCGCCGTGTCGCGCGCGCTGCTGGACGGTGAGGCAGTGGCGCTGCGCGCCGACGTGACCTGGCCGCTGCCGCCGCTGCCGCTCGCCGGTGAGGGGGCGTACACGGTCCGGCTCACGGACCGTGTGGTCGGGCCTCGCGCAGGAGAGGTCGTCCTCCGGCCGCCGACCCTCGTCGTCGGGGTCGGCGCCTCCAGGGGCGCGCCGGCCGAGGAGGTGCTCGCGCTGGTCGAGGGCGCGCTGCGCGACGCCGGGTTGTCGGCCGCGTCGCTCGCCCGCCTGGCCACCGTGGACGCGAAGGCCGGGGAGCCCGGCATCGTGGAGGCGGCCCGGCGGCTCGCGGTGCCGCTGGTGACGTACGCCGCCGAGGAGTTGGCGTGCGTCGGCGTGCCGAACCCCTCCGACGCGCCGCTCGCCGCCGTCGGCACCCCGTCGGTGGCGGAGGCCGCCGCGCTGGCGGGCGGGGGCGAGCTCCTCGTGCCCAAGCGCAAGTCGGAACGCGGGGACGGGCGGCCCGCGATGGCGACCTGTGCCGTCGTGCGGCGGCCGGGGCGCGGGCGGCTCGCGGTGGTCGGGCTCGGGCCGGGCGCCCGGGACCTGCTCACCCCGCGTGCGAAGGCGGAGCTGCGGGGCGCGTCCGTACTGGTGGGTCTCGACCAGTACGTCGACCAGATCCGCGATCTGCTGCGGCCCGGCACCCTGGTCCTGGAGTCGGGGCTCGGTGCGGAGGAGGAGCGGGCGCGCACGGCCGTCGAACAGGCCCGCCGGGGGCGGGCGGTCGCGCTGATCGGCAGCGGGGACGCGGGCGTGTACGCCATGGCCTCCCCGGCGCTCGCCGAGGCGTCCGACGACATCGACGTGGTCGGCGTGCCCGGCGTGACGGCGGCGCTGGCGGCCGGGGCGGTCCTCGGCGCGCCGCTGGGCCACGACCATGTGTCGATCAGCCTGTCCGACCTGCACACGCCGTGGGAGGTCATCGAACGGCGGGTGCGGGCCTCGGCCGAGGCGGACCTCGTCGTGACGTTCTACAACCCGCGCAGCCGGGGCCGTGACTGGCAGCTGCCCAAGGCCCTCGCGATCCTCGCGGAGCACCGGCGACCGACCACACCGGTCGGTGTCGTGCGGAACGCCTCGCGGCCGGACGAGTCGAGCCGGCTGACGACGCTGGCCGCGCTGGACCCGGCGACCGTCGACATGATGACGGTGGTGACCGTGGGCAACACGGCGACCCGCGAGGTCGCGGGCCGGATGGTCACCCCGCGCGGCTACCGCTGGCAGGCGGCATCGACGAGCGGCTCCGCCGCGGACCGGGAGGAGTCCCGGTGAACCGTGTCGTCCACCCCATCGAGCAGGAGTCCTTCCGGCGGCTGCGGTCCCGTCTGGACACCTCGCACTTCCCGCCGCTGACCCGGGCGGTCGTCGAGCGGGTCGTCCACTCGGCGGCCGACCTGGACTACGCGTCCGACCTCGTCCTGGACGAGGCGGAGCTGGCGGCGGCCCATGCCGCGCTGCACGCCGGGGCGCCGGTCGTCGCGGACGTGGAGATGGTCGCGGCGGGGATCACCCGCCGCGAGACCGTGTGCCGGCTCAAGGACGCCCGGTCCGGGCCCGGTCTGACGCGTTCCGCGCACGCGGTGCGGCTGGCGTACGACGAGGTGGGGCCCGGTGCCCTGTGGGTGATCGGCTGTGCGCCGACCGCCCTCGAGGAGCTGCTGACCCTGGATACCTCGCCCGCGCTCGTCATCGGGCTGCCCGTCGGTTTCGTCGGAGCGGCCGAGTCCAAGGCCGCGTTGCGCGGGAGCGGACTGCCCGCCGTGAGCAACGTGTCCGAGAAGGGCGGTTCGGCGGTCGCCGCAGCCGCGCTCAACGCCCTTCTGTACCACCCCACTTCGTCTGAGGAGAACGACCTGTGACCACCCAGCCCGCGCTGCTCATCGCCGGCCACGGCACCCGGGACGACGCCGGAGCACAGGCGTTCCGGGACTTCGTACGGGAGCTGGGGCGCCAGAACCCCGAACTGCCCGTCGCCGGCGGCTTCATCGAGCTGTCCCCGCCGCCGCTGGGCGAGGCCGTCGCCGAGCTGGTGGAGCGGGGCGTACGACGGTTCGCGGCGGTCCCGCTGATGCTGGTGTCCGCCGGACACGCCAAGGGCGACATCCCGGCGGCGCTGGCCCGCGAGAAGGAACGCCACCCCGGCCTCTCCTACACGTACGGCCGTCCGCTGGGCCCGCACCCCGCCCTGCTGAGCGTGCTGGAGCGGCGGCTGGCTCAGGCGGTGGATCCCTCCTGGGACCCCGCCGAGGTGACCGTGCTGCTGGTGGGGCGCGGGTCGACGGACCCGGACGCCAACGCCGAGGTGTTCAAGGCGGCGCGGCTGCTGTGGGAGGGGCGCGGGTACGGGGCCGTGGAGACGGCGTTCGTGTCGCTGGCCGCGCCGGACGTGCCGGGCGGGCTGGACCGGTGCGTGCGGCTCGGCGCCCGGCGGATCGTGGTCCTGCCGTACTTCCTGTTCACCGGCATCCTGCCGGACCGGGTACGGCGGCAGACGGAGGAGTGGGCGGCGGCGCACCCGGAGACACAGGTGCGGTCGGCGGACGTCATCGGTCCCGAGCCGGAGCTGCTGGACCTGGTGATGGAGCGGTACGCGGAGGCGGTGAAGGGCGACCTGCGGATGAACTGCGACAGCTGTGTGTACCGGATCGCGCTGCCGGGCTTCGAGGACAAGGTGGGGATGGCGCAGCAGCCCCACTTCCACCCGGACGACGACGGCCACCACCATCACGGCCATGACCACGGTCACACGCACTCCCATGCGCACTGACTCCGCCGCCCCCAGGGCAGTCGGGCACGACCTGCGGCACCACGGGGACGCCGAGGTCCGCGACGACGGTGCCGCGCTGGTCGACCTGGCCGTGAACGTCCGCCAGGGCACTCCCCCGGCGTGGCTGCGCGAGCGCATCGCCGGATCGCTGGCCGGCCTCGCCGCCTACCCGGACGGGCGGGCGGCGCGGGCCGCGGTGGCGGCCCGGCACGGGCTGCCGGTGGAGCGGGTGCTGCTGACCGCGGGGGCGGCGGAGGCGTTCGTGCTGCTGGCGCGGGCGCTGAGGGTGCGCCGGCCGGTGGTGGTGCATCCGCAGTTCACGGAGCCGGAGGCGGCACTGCGGGAGGCCGGGCACACGGTCGGCCGGGTGCTGCTGCGGGAGGAGGACGGTTTCCGGCTGGACCCCGACGCGGTTCCCGGGGCCGCGGACCTGGTGGTGATCGGCAACCCGACGAATCCGACGTCCGTCCTGCATCCGGCCGCCGCCGTCGCCCGGCTCGCCCGGCCCGGGCGGACCCTGGTCGTGGACGAGGCGTTCCTGGACGCGGTGCCCGGTGAGCGGGAGACGCTGGCCGGCCGGACGGACGTGCCGGGGCTGGTGGTGCTGCGCAGCCTCACCAAGACGTGGGGCCTGGCGGGGCTGCGCATCGGGTACGTGCTGGCCGGGCCGGAGACGGTCGAGCGGCTGGCGCGGGCGCAGCCCCTGTGGCCGGTGTCCACGCCCGCGCTGGCCGCGGCGCAGGCGTGCGTCGGGCCCGGGGCCCTGGCGGAGGCGGCCGAGGCGGCCCGCCGCGTCGCCGCGGACCGCTCCCGTCTCCTCACCGGGCTCGGAGAGTTCGCCGACCGCGGGGTGCGGGTCGTGGAAGGCGCCGAGGGCCCCTTCGTCCTCCTGCGGCTCCCGCGCGCGGCGGCGGTACGGGAGCGCCTGCGCGCCCTGGGCTTCGCGGTACGGCGCGGGGACACCTTCCCGGGCCTCGACGAACGCTGGCTGCGCGTCGCGGTACGCGACCGCGCGACGACGGACGCGTTCCTGAAGGCCCTGGGCCGGGCCCTGGACACGATCTGACCCGAGCCGGGCCGCGTACCGGCGGAGACCTGGCCCCGCGCCCGTTCCGGGCACCGCCGGACGGCGACACCACGCACCGCCGGCCCCGTGCCGACGACCGAGACCCCGGTGCCGGGGGGACCAGACCCCGGGGACGTGGCGGCGGGGATTTCTCCCACACGCGGCGCCCCCGCGGGACGGCAGGCGGCCCGTCGTCCCCGTCGTTCCCGCCGTCCGGGCCGCACAGGGAGGGCGGGCAGCCGCCCGTACGGGCCGGACCCCGCCGGTGGAAACACCGGGCCCACCACACCGGCACCGCCCTGCCGTGCCCCCCGCCGGCTCCGGCGCCCCCCGCGGGACGGCAGGACCGCCGCGCCGCCCGCCGCGAGGAGGGCGGGGGCGCCGCCCGCGACGCAGGGAGTCGTCGAGTCGCCGCCCGTGTGTCACACGGTGGGCGGGTGCCGGCCGCCCACCGTGACCTGCGGGCCGCGTCCGCCGAGCTGCGGCCTGCGGGCCGCGCCGTCCTACGCGACCACGCGCCCGTTCAGCACCACCCGGCGCGGGTCCGCCAGCACCCGTACGTCCGCGCGCGGGTCGAAGGCATAGACGACGAGGTCGGCCGGGGCCCCCTCATCCAGTGCGGGGCGTCCGAGCCAGGCGCGGGCCGCCCAGGTGCCGGCCGCGAGGGCGTCGACGGGCGGGATGCCGGCAGCGACGAGTTCGGCGACCTCGGCCGCCGCGAGGCCGTGCGGGAGGGTGCCGCCCGCGTCCGTACCGACGAAGACGGGAAGGCCGGCGTCGTAGGCGGAGCGCACGGTGTCGTAGCGGCGCTCGTGGAGCCGGCGCATATGGGCCGACCAGCGCGGGAACCGGGACTCGCCGCCGTCGGCGAGGGCCGGGAAGGTGGCGATGTTGACGAGGGTCGGGACGATCGCCACACCCCGTTCGGCGAACAGCGGGATGGTCTCGTCGGTCAGGCCCGTCGCGTGCTCGACGCAGTCGATGCCGGCCTCGACCAGGTCCCGCAGGGAGTCCTCGGCGAAGCAGTGCGCGGTGACCCGGGCGCCCAGCCGGTGCGCCTCGGCGATCGCCGCCTCGACGGCGCCGCGCGGCCAGCAGGCCGACAGGTCGCCGAGGTCGCGGTCGATCCAGTCGCCGACGAGCTTCACCCAGCCGTCGCCGCGCCGGGCCTCCCGGGCGACGTACGCGACGAGGTCCTCGGGTTCGACCTCCCAGGCGTAGCCCCGGATGTAGCGGCGGGTGCGGGCGATGTGCCGGCCGGCCCGGACGATCTTCGGGAGGTCGTCGCGGTCGTCGGTCCAGCGGGTGTCGGAAGGTGATCCCGCGTCCCGCAGCAGCAGGGCCCCGGCGTCCCGGTCGGTGAGCGCCTGCTTCTCGGCGACCTCCTGGGGCACCGCACCGTGCCGGTCGAGGCCCACATGGCAGTGGGCGTCGACCAGTCCGGGCAGCACCCAGCCCTCGACGGCCGTCACGTCGCGGGCGCCGGCGGGACGGTCGTAGGAGATCCGGCCGTCGACCACCCACAGCTCGTCGCGGACCTGGTCCTCGTCCGGTCCGACGAGGACCCGCCCCTTCACGTGCAGCACCGCGCGTTCGCTCATGCGCAGCACTGTAGTGAGCCGCTACGGGGAGGTGCCGGTCCGGTCGGAGGTCTCCTCCTCCACGTCCGCCATGGCGGGGTCGAGGAGCCGGGAGAGGAAGTGGCGGGTGCGTTCGTGCCGCGGGGCGCCGATGACCTGCTCGGGGGTGCCGTCCTCGACGATCACCCCGCCGTCCATGAAGACGACCCGGTCGGCGACCTCGCGGGCGAAGGTCATCTCGTGGGTGACGACCATCATCGTCATGCCCTCGTCGGCGAGCATCCGCATCACCGCGAGGACGTCGCCGACCAGCTCGGGGTCGAGCGCCGAGGTCGGCTCGTCGAACAGCATCACCTCGGGCCCCATCGCCAGCGCGCGGGCGATGGCGACGCGCTGCTGCTGGCCGCCGGAGAGGGAGGACGGGTAGGCGTCCGCCTTCTCCGCGAGGCCGACCCGCTCCAGGTTCGCGGCGGCGGTCCGGGCGGCCTGTGCCTTGCCCCGCCTCAGTACCCGGCGCTGCGGCAGGGTGAGGTTCTCGGTGACGGTGAGGTGCGGGAAGAGGTTGAACTGCTGGAAGACCATGCCGATCCGGCGGCGGGCGGCGTCGATGTCGACGTCCGGGTCGGTGAGTTCCGTACCGCCGACGTACACCTGGCCCTCGGTGGGCTCCTCGAGCAGGTTCACGCACCGGAGCAGGGTCGACTTGCCCGAGCCGGACGGCCCGATCACGCAGACGACCTCGCCCCGGCGGATCTCCAGGTCGATGCCGCGCAGCACCTCGTTGCTGCCGAACGACTTGTGCAGCCCGCTGACCAGGATCTCCGGATTACCGGGCCGGCCCTTCGGCTGCTCGCCGGGCTGCTTGTCCGGCTGCTTGTCCGGTCGGCTCATTTGACGGCCTCCTGGGCCTTGGCCTCCATACGGCGTACGACGAAGCCGAGCGGGATGGTGATCAGCAGGTAGCACAGGCCGGCGACCAGGATCGGGGTGGAGTTGGCGGTCTGGCTGGCCAGGTCGCGGCCGTACTTGGACAGTTCGCGCTCCTCCAGCGTGACACCGAGGAACAGCACCAGCGAGGAGTCCTTGAAGAGCAGGACGAGTTCGTTGGTGAGCGGCGGCAGGATGATCCGGAACGCCTGCGGGATGATGATCGAGACCATGGCCCGCGCGGGCGAGAAGCCCAGTGAACGGGCCGCCTCCATCTGCCCCTTGGGCACCGCCTGGATGCCCGCGCGGATCGTCTCGGCCATGTAGGCGGCGGCCACCAGGCCGAGCGCGAGGGCGACCTTGCCGTAGGTGCCGCCGATGATCTCGGTGCCGGGGAAGGCGAGCGGCACGGCCACGCCGATGAAGATGAAGATCAGCAGGGCGGGCAGGCCGCGGAAGATCTCGATGTAGATGCCCGCCAGCCAGCGGTACGGGCCGACCGACGACAGCCGCATCAGCGCGACGACCATGCCGAGGGCCAGCCCGACGGCGAAGCCGGTCACCGTGTAGAGCACCGTGTTCTTCAGCGCCAGGGTGATGATCTCCGGGAACATCCGCTCGGCGATGTCGGCCTGCGCGAACTGGTTCTGCAGCCTGCCCCAGTCCGCCGAGACCGCGAAGGCGATCACGGCGGCGACGAAGACGACGTACTGGGCGCCGCGCGACAGCCGGCGCTTCTGGCTCCGGGTGAGCCCCTTCTTCCTCAGCTCCGGGGGCACCTTCGTGTCGGCCATCGGATCAGGATGCGGCCGGCGAGGCGGCGGACTCGTCGTACGGGCCGATCCACTGCTCGTACAGCTTCTTGTACGTGCCGTCCTCCTTGGCGTCCGAGAGCGCCTTGTTGATGGCCTTCTGCAGCGCGGTGTTGCCCTTCTTCACCGTGAAGCCGTACTGCTCGCCGGTGTCGAGGTTGTCGACGACCTCGTAGGCGTCGGCGGTGGCCTTGTCCTTGAGCCAGCCCTGGACCACCGGGAAGTCGATGACGACGGCCTTCACCTGGCCGGTGCGCAGGCCGTTGAGGACGGCGTCGGAGGACTCGAAGGAGACCGGGTCGAAGCCCTCCCCCTTGACGTAGTCCTCGCCGGTGGTCTGCGCCTGGGCGCCGAGCTTGACGTTCTTCGACTTCACGTCGGCGAGCGAGGTGACGCCGGCCGACTTGTCGACGAGGACGGCCTGGGTGGCGTTGAAGTACGGGTCCGAGAAGTCGACGTTCTTCTTGCGCTCGTCGGTGATGGTCATACCGGCCGCGGCCAGGTCGCACTCACCGGAGTTGAGGAAGGCGCCGGTCTTGAAGTTCTCGAACGGCGTGTCGAGGATCTCCTGCTCCACTTCCAGGTCCTCGGCGACGAGGTCGACCAGGGCCACGTCGAAGCCCTGCACCTTGCCGTCGATCTCCGACTGGAAGGGCGGGTACGGGAGGTGGGTGCAGGTGGTGAGCTGCCCCGCCCTGGCGAGTTCGACGCCGCCGGCTGCGGTCTTGGAGGCGCTGCCGTCCCCGTCGTCGGTGGAGGTGCAGGCGGTCAGGAGCACCAGCCCGGCCGTCGCGGTGGTGGCGGCCAGGACGCGGGTCCTGCGGCCGAGGAGCGTCTTCACTGAGGCCTCCTGGTAGGGAACGAATGAGGTTCCGATTATAAGGAGAAGTTTGGGTTCCCCAAACCAAACCGATGGCTACGGCATCGCCCGACCTGAGAACCGGGCGTCGGGCCGGGCCCTCGGGCGCCGGACCGGGCTGCCCTCCGGGGGGCCGGATACGCTCGAGCCCGTCGGAACCCGTAGAGCCGCGATCTGGAGAGCACCGCCGTGAGCACCCACCCCTTCCTCGGTCTGGCCCCGCTGAGCGCCGCGCACTTCGCCTCGATCGAGGACGGCGTGGCCCGGCTGCTGAACACCACACAGGACGTCGTGATCATGCAGGGCGAGGCGCTGCTGCCGCTGGAGGGCGCGATCCGCGCGGCCGCCGGACCCGGCACGACCGCGCTGAACGTCGTCACGGGCCCGTACGGGCAGACCTTCGGCGACTGGCTGCGGGACTGCGGCGCCACGGTGATCGATCTGACGGTGCCGTTCCACACGGCGGTGACGGCCGGGCGGATCCGCGAGGCCTTCGCCGCGCACCCGGAGATCGACTTCGTCTCCCTGGTGCACGCGGAGGCGGCCACCGGCAACACCAACCCGGTCGCGGAGATCGGCGAGGCGGTGCGGGCGCACGGGGCGCTGTTCTACCTGGACGCGGTGGCGTCGATCGGGGCGGAGCCGGTGCTCCCGGACGCGTGGGGTGTGGATCTGTGCGTGATCGGGGCCCAGAAGGCGATGGGCGGCCCGGCCGGCGTGTCGGCGGTGTCGGTGAGCGGGCGGGCATGGGCCCGGATGGCGGCGAACCCGCGGGCGCCGCGCCACTCGTACCTGTCCCTGCTGGACTGGAAGCAGCGCTGGATCGACGGGGGCCGCACGGCGTTGCCGCACGCGCCGGCGCAACTGGAGATGCTGGCTCTGGAGGCGTGCGTGGAGCGCATCGAGGCCGTGGGCCTGGATGCGGTGACGGCACGGCACGCGGCGGCCGCGGCGGCGACCCGGGCGGGTGCACTCGCGCTGGGCGGCGGCCTGGAGCCGTACGTCCACGACGCGGCCCAGGCGGCCCCGGTCGCCACGACCCTGCGGGTTCCGTCGGGCTCGGTGGCCGCCGAGCTGGTGGCGCGCGCCCTGGCCGTGGACCCTGCGCTGCCCCTGGCCGCGGGGGGCGGGGCACTGGCCGGCGAGATGATCCGCGTCAACCACTACGGTCCCGACGCGACCCGGGGCGCGGTCCGGGCGAGCCTGACGGCCCTGGGCACGGCGCTGGCGGATCAGGGCCTGACGGTGGACGTGCCCGGGGCCCTGCGGGCCGCCGACCGCGGCTGGCGCCGAACGGAGTCCGGGCAGCCGGCGCGCGAGTAACCGGAGCGTGAATTCCATGGGATTACCAGAAGCCCTCGAGGGGTATTCTCCTCCCTCTACTCCCGCTTATTTCAATAATACTTTCCAGAGCAGCTTCCCATCTTCTTCTGCCCGCTTTTTTGAAGTGTAAACACATCGATTCAGGCGGGCGGGAGCGGCGCACCCGGGCCGCCCTCACGGGAGTTACACACTTGTGACCGGTTCCACAAAGTGTCCGTTTCGCGGCTTAAATACCACCCAAAAAGGGGCATTGCGTCAGGCTTCCGCTTGCGGCCTCACGCCCGCGCGATAACATAGACGAGTCGCTCAGGTAACCCCGGCAGCCGATGCAATTTCGAATTTACCTGGGTAAGTTCAATTCACATGACTGCCGCACAAGCAGACCCGCAAATCGACCGCCCCGCCCTGGCGGACGGAGCCGCGCTGTGGCGGATAGCAAGGGACTCGAAAACCCTCGACCTGAACTCGTCGTACAGCTATCTCCTGTGGTGCCGGGACTTCGCCGCCACATCCGCCGTCGCGCGTGACGCCGGCGGGGAGCCGATCGGCTTCGTCACCGGCTACGTACGGCCGGACAGCCCGCACACCCTGCTCGTCTGGCAGGTCGCGGTGGACGAGACGCACCGCGGCCGTGGCCTGGCCGCCGCTCTGCTCGACGGTCTGGTCGCACGGACCATCGCGGAACACGGAGTGACCACCGTGGAGACCACCATCACACCGGGGAACACCGCGTCCGAGCGCCTGTTCACCGCGTTCGCCGAGCGCCACGGGGCCCGGCTGGAGCGCGAGGTGCTGTTCGAGGCGGAGCAGTTCCCCGACGGGCCGCACGACCCCGAGGTCCTGTACCGCATCGGCCCCCTCTCCCCCTGACCGCCGGCCCCGCACGCAGGGGCCCGTGTGTCACTCCGCTTCCCCCTGACTCCCTTTGACCTCCCACGCCACCGAGGAGCGATTCGTCGTGACCATCACCCAGCCCGATCTGAGCGTCTTCGAGACCCTCGAGTCCGAGGTACGCAGCTACTGCCGCGGCTGGCCCACCGTGTTCGACCGCGCGCACGGCAGCCGCATGTACGACGAGGACGGCCACGAGTACCTCGACTTCTTCGCCGGAGCCGGATCACTCAACTACGGCCACAACAACCCCGTACTGAAACGAGCCCTGATCGACTACCTGGAGCGGGACGGCGTCACGCACGGGCTCGACATGTCGACCACCGCCAAACGCGCGTTCCTGGAGTCCTTCCAGAACTGGATCCTGCGTCCGCGCGACCTGCCGTACAAGGTCATGTTCCCGGGCCCGACCGGCACCAACGCCGTGGAATCGGCGCTGAAGCTGGCCCGGAAGGTGAAGGGCCGCGAGGCGATCGTCTCGTTCACCAACGCCTTCCACGGCATGTCGCTGGGCTCGCTCGCCGTCACCGGCAACGCCTTCAAGCGCGCCGGTGCGGGCATTCCGCTGGTGCACGGCACACCGATGCCGTTCGACAACTACTTCGACGGCCAGGTCCCCGACTTCCTGTGGTTCGAGCGGCTGCTGGAGGACCAGGGCTCCGGCCTCAACAAGCCCGCCGCGGTGATCGTCGAGACCGTGCAGGGCGAGGGCGGCATCAACGTCGCCCGGACCGAGTGGCTGCGGGCCCTGGCCGAGCTGTGCGAACGCCAGGACATGCTGCTGATCGTCGACGACATCCAGATGGGCTGCGGCCGCACCGGCGCCTTCTTCTCCTTCGAGGAGGCCGGCATCACGCCCGACATCGTCACGGTGTCCAAGTCGATCAGCGGCTACGGACTGCCGATGTCGCTGTGCCTGTTCAAGCCCGAGCTGGACGTCTGGGAGCCGGGCGAGCACAACGGCACCTTCCGCGGCAACAACCCCGCCTTCGTCACGGCGACCGCCGCCCTGGAGGCGTACTGGGCCGACGGGTCGGCGATGGAGAAGCAGACCCGTGCCCGCGGCGAGCAGGTCGACCAGGCGATGGCCGCCATCGCCGAGGAGAACCCCGCCGACGTGAAGGAGTACCGCGGTCGCGGGCTCGTGTGGGGCATGGAGTTCCACGACAAGGCGCGGGCCGGGCGCATCGCCGCGCGCGCCTTCGAGCTCGGGCTGCTGATCGAGACGTCCGGCCCCGAGAGCGAGGTCGTCAAGCTGCTCCCGGCCCTGACCATCACCCCGGAAGAGCTGGACGAGGGACTGACCACGCTGGCCCGCGCCGTCCGCGAGACCGCCTGACCGCCCCGACCGACCGCCCCGACCGCCCGGAGGACCGCCGGAATGATCCGGCCGATCCGGGCCACCCGGACCAGGGTGACCACCTGAATCGTCTGTTGAACCGTCCGGGTCCCGGGCCTCGGCCCGGGACCCGGACGGCCCGCAGGCAGTACCAGCACCACCACCGAGGAGGCATCTCAGCACCGTGATTGTCCGTTCCTTCAAGGAGATCGAGGGTACCGACCGGCACGTGAAGTCCGCGTCCGGTACCTGGGAGAGCAAGCGCATCGTCCTCGCCAAGGAGAACGTGGGCTTCTCCCTGCACGAGACCATCCTGTACGCCGGTACGGAGACATCGATGTGGTACGCGAACCACGTCGAGGCCGTCGTCTGTGTGGAAGGCGAGGCAGAACTCACCGACCACGAATCCGGGCTGACGCACACGATCACGCCCGGAACGATGTACCTCCTCGACGGGCACGAGAAGCACACGCTGCGGGTCAAGAAGGACTTCCGCTGCCTCTGCGTCTTCAACCCGCCCGTCACCGGACGGGAGGACCACGACGAGAACGGCGTATACCCGCTGCTCACCGAGGAGGTGTGAGATTTCCATGACCACCGTGACCACCAGCACCCAGACACACGTCCCCGACCTCTATCCCACCCGGGGCCACACCGAGGTGCTCACCCCTCGGCAGGACCCGGTCGTCTGGGGCGCCCCCGACGCCCCCGGCCCGATCGCTCCGGCCGACCTCGGGTCCTTCGAGCGTGACGGCTTCCTCGCCATCGATCAGCTGATCACCGACGACGAGGTCACCGTCTACCGGGACGAATTGAACCGGCTGGTCTCCGACCCGGCGATCCGGGCCGACGACCGGTCGATCGTCGAGCCGCAGTCCAAGGAGATCCGGTCCGTCTTCGAGGTCCACCGGATCAGCGAGGTGTTCGCGCGGCTCGTGCGCGACGAACGCGTCGTCGGCCGGGCCCGGCAGATCCTCGGCTCCGACGTCTACGTCCACCAGTCGCGGATCAACGTCAAGCCGGGCTTCGGGGCCAGTGGCTTCTACTGGCACTCGGACTTCGAGACCTGGCACGCCGAGGACGGTCTGCCGCGGATGCGGACGGTGTCCGTGTCGATCGCGCTCACCGAGAACTTCGACACCAACGGCGGGCTCATGATCATGCCGGGGTCGCACAAGACGTTCCTCGGGTGCGCGGGGGCCACGCCGAAGGACAACTACAAGAAGTCGCTGCAGATGCAGGACGCGGGCACGCCCTCCGACGAGGGGCTGACCTCGCTGGCGTCCGAGTACGGCATCAAGCTGTTCACCGGCAGGGCCGGCTCGGCGACCTGGTTCGACTGCAACTGCATGCACGGCTCCGGGGACAACATCACGCCGTTCCCGCGCAGCAACGTGTTCATCGTGTTCAACAGCGTCGACAACACGGCCGTCGAGCCGTTCGCGGCGCCGGTCCGGCGGCCCGACTACATCGGGGCCCGGGACTTCACTCCGGTGAGGTGAGCACATCGGAGTGAGTTCGCCGGCGTGAACGGGCCGGCGAGGCCGTGACCGCGGGCCGGGCCTCCTCGTGTGGGACGGGAGGCACCGGCCCGCTGCCGTGTCCGCGGCCGCGGACGGCTCAGCCGGGCAGCGCCTCCAGCAGCCGGTCCACGTCCGCCGGGGTGTTGTAGAGGTGGAAGGACGCCCGCAGATGGCCCGCCCGGTCGGACAGGGCCAGGCCCGCCCTGCTCAACTCCGGCTGGAGACGGCCCAGGCCCGGCACGGACACGATCGCCGAACCGGGCGAGTCCACGGGCTCGTGGCCCCGCGCGACGAGCCCCGCGCGGAAGCGGTCGGCGAGGGCCACGTCGTGGGCGTGCACGGCGTCCACCCCGATCTCCTCGACGAGTTCGAGTGAGGTCCGCAGTCCCGCGTAGGTGAGGAGGGCGGGGCTCACGTCGAACCGGCGGGCGGAGCGGGCGAGTTCGGCGACGGGCCCGTAGCAGCTGTTCCAGGGCTCCTCCGCCGCGGCCCACCCCGCCTGTACGGGGACCAGGTCCCCGAAGTCCTCCGGTACGGTCAGGAAGGCTCCGCCGTGCGGGCCCAGCAGCCACTTGTAGACGATGGTGACGGAGTAGTCGAAGGCACCGGCCTCGACCGGCAGCCAGCCGATCGCCTGGGAGAAGTCGACGTAGGTGCGTGCTCCGTGCTCCCGGGCCGCCTCGCGCAGCGCGGGCAGATCGGCGATCCGGCCGTCGGCGGACTGCACGGCGCTGAAGGCGACGAGAGCGGTCTCGGGGCCGACGGACCCGGCGAGCCGCTCCAGCGGCACGGCCCGCACCTTGAGGTCGCCGCGGAGGTGGAACGGGTTGAGCACCGACGCGAAGTCGTTCTCGACGGTGATCACCTCGGCCCCCGGCCGCAGTGAGGCCGCGATCAGCCCGGTGTACAGGGCGACGGTCGCCCCGACCGCCACCCGCTCGACGGGGACGCCGGCCAGCCGGGCGTACGCGGCCCGGCTCGCCTCGACGTCGTCGTACAGCGGATCCAGCGGACCCCCCTCGGCCCTCAGTCGCACGGCACCCTCGAGGGCGGTCACGGTGCGGGCGGGCAGGAGGGCGTTGGCGGCGGTGTTCAGGAAGGTGTTCCTCGGGGTGAACTCGGCACGGACGAGATGCTCGAAGGTCTCCATGGGATCACTCTGCGGTCCCGGGCTCTCCCCGTCCATTGGCCTGTTCTGCGTGGAACCGCGAAGGAACCCTTATGAGTACGCCCTGACCTGCGAGGACGGACGAAGGCAGCAGCGCGGTGGGCGCGGATCGGCGGTGGGGGCACGGCCGGTTCAGGCCGTGGGCGTGGCCGGTTCAGGTCTGCGGGACCGCGCAGCCGTCGGGACCGCAGGCCGCCGCGTCGCCCCCGACGGTCTTCAGCGGCGTCCGCTCGCCCCAGGCCCGGGTCAGCGCCCGGGTGAACACCTCGGCGGGCTGGGCGCCAAAGACTCCGTACGTGCGGTCGAAGACGAAGAAGGGCACGCCCCGCGCGCCGAGTTCCGCGGCCTCCCGCTGGTCCTCGCGCACCTCGGCGGCGTACGCCTGCGGGTCGGCGAGGACCGCGCGGGCGGCGCCGGTGTCGAGGCCGGCGGCGGTGGCGAGTTCGAGGAGGCGGTCGTCGTCGCCGAACACGGACCGCTCCTCGGCGAAGTTCGCCGTGTGGAGCAGGTCGAGAAGCTCCGCCTGACGTCCCTTCTCGCGGGCGAAGTGGAGCAGGCGGTGCATGTCGAAGGTGCCGCCGTGGTCACGGCCCCGCGTGCGGTAGGGCAACCCCTCGGCGGCGGCCTGGGCGCCCAGGTTGTCCTCGCCGGCCTCGGCCTGCGCCCGGCTCATGCCGTACTTCCCGGTGAGCATCGAGAGCACGGGCTGGATGTCGTCCTTGGCCCGGCCCGGATCCAGCTCGAAGGAGCGGTGCACCACCTCGACGCCGTCGCGGTGCGGAAAGGCGCCGAGGGCCTTCTCGAAGCGGGCCTTGCCCACGTAGCACCAGGGGCACGCGATGTCCGACCAGATCTCGACACGCATCGTTGAGGCACTCTCCCCGTCGTAGGGCACGGAGTCTCCCTCCGCCGGATGCGTGAACCTTCAACCGGTGCGGTTCATTCCCCGGGGTGGTCCCCGGGCACGGTGAAGCGCAGGTACAGGTGGTGGTCGTCGGGGGCGGGCGGTTGTGCCGGGTCGGGGGTCCAGCCCAGGCGGGCGTAGAAGCTCCGGGCGCGCCGGTTGTCGACGTGCACGTCGAGTACGGCGGTGTGCAGACCGTTCGCCCGCCGTTCCCGGGCGCAGACGGCGTGCAGGGCCGTGCCGATCCCGGTCCGCCGGTGGTCGGGGTCCACGTGGAACTGGAACAGCTTGACCGTGCCGGCGGGAGCGTCCGGCGGGGTACGGAAGGAGGCGAGGCCGGCCAGGCGTCCGTCCCGCAACGCGCACAGCACCCGCCCGTCGGGGCGCGCGATCGCCTCCCGCCGGACGGCAGGCCAGTCGGTGCCGTCGTCGGGGACGCCGTCCGGGTAGTACGTGGAGCGGGCCCGCAGGTGCAGCGCGGCGACGTCCCCGGCCTCGGCCGCCAGGGCGGTCCTGATCACCGGGGGGTCCGCGGTCCGGTGGGGTGTGGTCATACGGTTCACGGCGTACGGAGGCGGGTGGCGGTCCCCGCCCGCAGCGGGTGCCCGGCCCTCAGCTGCCGTCGCGCAGGTCCTGCGGCCAGTTCGGCCGGAACTCGATGTGGTCGTAGGTGACCACGCAGCCCTCGCCCATCGGGGACTGGGTCATGAAGCCGACGAGGGCGGCTCCCGTCTCCTCCTCCGCATCGAGGGTGAAGAGACGGACGAAGGTCCAGTGCTCGCCGTCGCGGGAGGCGTGGAAGGCGAAGGCGCGGCCGGTGCGGCTGACCCGCAGCCAGGCGGAACTGCCCTCCACGGTCAAGGAGTTGGCGTCGTCGGAGTGGCCCCGGGTGACGACCGTGCAGACGGTGGGCACGTCCGGGGAGTACTCCAGGCACAGCTTGGCCCAGTTCCGCTCACCGGTGTGGACGTAGAGGACCCCGGCGTCGAACGCGGCGGCGAAGCCGACGGTGACCCGTGCTATCAGCTGGAAGTCGCCCTCGGGGGCGCCCAGCAGCCGGGGCGCGTCGGTGGCCGGATCCAGGTTCTCCCCGGTGGGCGGCACGAAGCGGTCCTGGCGCGGTCCGGCCCAGCCGGTGAGGACGCCGTTCTCGTGGGACCAGTGCCCGTCGGGACCGTAGGTGCGCAGGGGGAACGGCAGTTCGGGAATCTTTACGTCCATGGAGGAAGTCTCGCAGGTTCACCGCGTGCCGGGGACCGCCCGGCGGACCAGGCCGGAGGCGACCGGCCGCATCCGTCCGGCCGGGGTGAGCGGGGTCCGGTGCGTGCGGCTGCAAGGCCGAGGAGGGAGGCGACGCGATGGGGCCCCTGCTCGAAGAGCTGGGGAAAGTGCGTGCCGGCCCCGCGCCTCCGGCACGGTCCGCCGGGCGGACCGTGAGGGGCCCGTCCGGCGGGTCGTGCCGGACGGGCCCCTGCGGCTGCCTGCCGTGCGCGGTCAGCGCTCCAGCCGGCCGTTGAACCGGCGCGGCAGCCCCTGCGGGTTGTCGTCGCGCAGTTCCGGCGGCAGGAGGGCCTGCGGGCTGTTCTGGTAGGCGACGGGACGCAGCCAGCGCTCGATGGCGGTGCCGCCGACCGAGGTGGAGGTGGAGGTCGTCGCCGGGTAGGGGCCGCCGTGGTGCTGGGCCGGGGCGACCGCGACACCGGTCGGCCAGGCGTTGACCAGCACCCGGCCGGCGAGCGGGGTCAGCTCGCCGAGGATCTCCGCGCCCCGCCCCCGGCCCGCGCCCTCCTCCTCGGAGAGGTGGACGGTGGCGGTGAGGTTGCCGGGGAGGCGGGAGAGGACGGAGTGGACCTCGGCGTCGTCCTCGTAGCGGACCAGGACGGTGACCGGACCGAAGCACTCCTCCAGGAGCAGGTCGTGCTCGCCCTCCGTGGCGAGCCTGCTCGCCGGGACGGTGAGGAATCCGGCACTGACGGTGTGCTCGCCGCCCGCGCCGGGCGTCACCGGGGACTCCACGTCGGGCAGCTGGGCCCGCTCGGCGACCCCGGCGACGAAGTTGTCGCGCATGCGGTGGTCGAGCAGGACACCGGCGTCGGTGTCGCTGACGGCGTCGGTCAGGGACTTGACCAGGCGGTCGCCGGCCGCGCCCGCCGGGGCGAGGACGAGCCCCGGCTTCACGCAGAACTGGCCGACGCCGAGCGTCATCGACCCGGCGAGCCCGGCACCGATCGTCTCGGCGCGCTCGGCGGCGGCGGCCTCCGTGACGAGGACCGGGTTCAGGGAGCCCAGCTCGCCGTGGAACGGGATGGGGACCGGGCGGGCGGCCGCCGCGTCGAAGAGGGCCCGGCCGCCGCGTACCGAGCCGGTGAAGCCGGCCGCCGAGACCAGCGGGTGCCGGACCAGCTCGACGCCGGCCTCGAAGCCGTGCACCAGGCCGAGCACGCCCTCGGGGATGCCGTGCGGGGCCGCCGCCCGGCGCAGCACCCTGGCGACCAGCTCGGAGAGACCGGGGTGGTCGGGGTGGGCCTTGACGACCACGGGGCAGCCGGCCGCGAGGGCGCTCGCGGTGTCGCCGCCGGGGACGGAGAAGGCGAAGGGGAAGTTGGAGGCCGAGTAGACGGCGACGACGCCCAGCGGGACCTTGTAGCGGCGCAGGTCCGGGACGGGCGGGGTCGCGGTGTCGTCGGGGTGGTTGATGACGACGTCGAGGAAGGCGCCCTCGTCGACGATGTCGGCGAAGGCCCGCAACTGGTAGCAGGTGCGGGCCAGTTCGCCGGTGAGGCGGACCGGGCCGAGAGCGGTCTCGGCGTCGGCGACCTCGACGAGCGTGTCCTTGGCCGCCTCGAGTTCGTCGGCGGCCGAGCGCAGGAAGGACGAGCGGACGGTCCGGTCGGCCAGCGCGCCCCGCGCCTCGTGGGCGGCCCGGACCGCGGCGTCCACCTCCTGGGCCGTGGCCTCCATCGCGACCTGTTCCCGCTGCTTCCCGGTTCGGGGGTCGACACTCCAGACTGGTGCTGCTGCCACCGCGAGTCCTTCCGCTTGACTGCCGCTTGCAATGCCGCAGTATGTACGTCGTCCACCAGGAGTGTTCGATATACTGAACGCTGTCTCTGATGATGAATGGGCTGTTGGAGACTATAACTTCAGCTTCTCGTCGAACGAAGGGTCAAGGGCATGTCGGCTGGCGAGACGGGCGGCGGCGCGCAGGTCAAGTCCGCGGTGCGGACCGTTGAACTGCTCGAGTACTTCGCCGGGCGGCCCGGCATGCACTCCCTGGCGGCGGTCCAGGAAGCCGTCGGGTACCCCAAGTCGAGCCTCTACATGCTGCTGCGCACCCTCGTCGACCTCGGCTGGGTGGAGACGGACTCGACGGGCACGCGGTACGGCATCGGCGTGAGGGCGCTGCTCGTGGGCACGTCGTACATCGACGGGGACGAGGTCGTGGCGGCGGCCCGGCCCACGCTGGACCGGCTGTCGGACGACACCACGGAGACGATCCACCTCGCCCGGCTCGACGGCACCAACGTGGTGTACCTGGCCACCCGGCAGTCGCAGCACTACCTGCGCCCGTTCACCCGGGTCGGCCGCCGGCTGCCCGCGCACTCGACGTCGCTCGGCAAGGCGCTGCTGAGCACGTACACGGACGAACAGGTGCGCAAGATGCTCCCCCAGACGCTGCCCGCCCTCACCGAGCACACGGTCACCGACCGGGAGAAGCTCATCGAGGAGCTGTACCAGGTACGGGAGCAGGGCATCGCGGTGGACCGCGAGGAGAACACGCTGGGGCTGCGCTGCTTCGGTGTGGCGATCCCGTACCGCACCCCCGCGCGGGACGCGATCAGCTGCTCGGTGCCGGTCGCCCGGCTCACCCCCGCGCACGAGCAGATGGTCAAGGACGCGCTGTTCGACGCGCGCGACCGGCTGACGCTGGCCACCCGGAGGCTCTGACCGCGACCGGCCCGCAGGTCGCCCTGCGCACGGTGCGCGACAGCGATCTGCCGGTCCTCCACCGGCAGTCGAACGACCCGGAGGCGCTGTGGACGGCGGCCTTCACCGCCGGGGGCCCGGCCGGCCGGGAGGCCTTCGGGACCCACTGGGCGCGGCCCTCGCACCGCGCCGGACGCCGTCGTGCGCACGGTGCCGCACGACGGTGACGTGGTGGGCCACGCGGCGGTGTACGGAACGGCGGGCGAGCGCGAGGTGGCGTACCGGGCCGACCGGGCGTACTGGGGCGGGGGCATCGCCACCGCCGCCCTGCGCGCCCTGCGCGCCGGGGTGACCGAGCGTCCGCCGCACGCGCGCGTGGCCGCCGGCGACGCGGGGCCGCTGCGGGTCCTGGAGAAGTGCGGTGTCCGGGTCCTCGCGCAGGAGACGGGGCACGCGCCGGCCCGGGGCGCCGAGAGCGACGACCTCGTCCTCGCCGTCGTGCCGGCCGGCTGAACGGCTCTCCCCCGCGCCCGGTCGGCGAGCGGCGGGTTCCGGGCGACGCATTCGTCAAGGCACTGAACCTTTCCGGCCGGGCAACCGTCTGTACCGGTGACGGGCCGCCCCCCTCCCCCCCCCCCCCCGGGGGCGGCCCGTCGCCTTCCGCACAAGCCGGTCCCGCCCCACGGCCTGTCCCACGCCCAGGATCTGCTCGGTCGGGTCGATCGCGAAGTACGCCAGGAACAGTGCCGAGGTCCCCCACAGCCACCAGTGGATCCCCCTTCGCCCTGCCCAGCACCGACGGGATCAGCACGTGGGCGACGGAGCCGGCTCCGATGCCGTCGGTGATCGAGTGGGTGAACGGCATGACGGCGAGGGTGAGGAAGGCCGGGACGGCGATGCCGTACCGGTCCCACGGGATGTGCCCGACCTGGGTCGTCATCAGGAAACCGTGCCCGGGGCGGGCCGCGTTCAGGTGTGCCGCGTGTCACGGTTTCGGGTGACGGCCCGCTGTTCACCGTTCGACCCTCCAGACGGACGCGTGGATGATCACTGCTACGCTCCGGATCTCGCGCCCGGCCCGCTCCGGACGTTCACATGTCATCTACATGACACACACCGTCATATGCCGGGGCTCCTGGGCCCCGAACCCGCAGTAAGGGGAGGTGGCCCGTGGGCACGCTCATCGACGACGCCGCCTCCGTGGAGTTTCACGCCTTCTTCGAGCGTCACTACGCCGAACTCTCGCGGCTGGCCGTCCTGCTGACGGGCGAGGCGGACACCGCCGATGATCTGGCCGCGGACGCCCTGCTGGCGTTGTGGCACCGCTGGGACCGGGTGCGCGCCGCCGACCATCCGGCGGCGTACGCACGGGGTGTGGTCGCCAATCTGGCACGCACCCGCATACGCAGCGCGGTGCGTGAGCGGCGCCGGATCGCCCTGTTCTGGTCGCAGCGCGAGGAACGGGTCGAGAACCCGGACGTCGCGGGGGTCGTGGATGTGCGGGAGGCGTTGCGTCGGCTGCCGTTCCGCAAGCGTGCGTGTGTGGTGCTGCGGCACGCCTTCGACCTGTCGGAGAAGGACACCGCGCTCGCCCTGGGCGTCTCGGTGGGTACGGTGAAGAGCCAGACCTCGAAGGGAATGGCCGAACTGCAGCGGCTGCTGGGCACGGCGGAGGTGCCACGAAGGGTGCACGCCGCGGCGGGGCGCCCGGGAAGGCCCGCCGGCGAGGACACGGAAAGGGACCGATGACGATGCGGCGGGACGTGCACGACGAGCTGCGTGCCCGGCTGCACGAGGTGGCCGGGGAGCACGAGCCCGACCGGGAGCGCATCCTGGCCCGGGTCGAGCGCGGCATGGCCCGACCGGCCCGGCCCGACCGCCGGGCGACCCGCCCGCCGGCGCTCGGATGGATCCGGGTGGCGGGCACGACGGCCGCGGTGGCCGGAGTGCTCGCGGTGGGCGGCTTCGCGGTCGCCTCCGTGGTGACGGAGGAGGAACCGCCCGCGCAGCGGCAGGTGGCGGTCTCGCCGACGCCCGAGCCCACACCGTCACCGGACGCGACGAGCCGGGCGCCCCTGCCGCCGGCGGAGCCGTCGGCGGACACCCCGGAGGGGACCGGCGGGCCGGATTCGCCACCGGCCCGGACGCCGGGGACGGGAACGCCCGCCGCGGAGGCCCCGGGGCCCGCTCGACAGCCCCGGGGCGTCGAGGACGGGCCGTTGTGGTCGGACGGCTCGGTGGACCGGCACAGCAACGAGTTCTGGGCGCAGAGCAACGTCACCCTGAAGACCACCGAGCGGCTCACCGCGCTCACCGTGGAACTGCGGATCGCGCAGACCGGAGGCGTCTCTTCCACGGGGGCCTGGCGTTCCCTGCCCGAGAAGGACTTCAGCCTGACCACCGGCGAGCGGGACGGTTTCGTCGTCTACACCTGGACCCTCAGGAAGGGCCGCACGATCGCGCCGGGCGAGTGGGTCTTCGCGGGGCAGTACGACCACGCACGCGGCGGGCGGGACGCCGGGGCCGACACCTACACCGCGACGGCTGCCACCGGCTCCGGACAGCTTCTGGTGGGCGGTGGCTTCGCGGCCCGGGACGACTGACGTCCGGGGCCCCACGCCGTTCGCCAGCGGGGCGACGGCGGCCGAGGGGGGCCGGAAAAAAAGTTCCCCGGTCGCGGCAACCCCTCCCCACCGTGCGGCAACCAAGAGGCGAAACGATTCTCCTCACGCAAGGAACAAGCATGACTGCAGGAGCCGAACAGCCCGCCTCCCACCGCCGCCGCACCGGCAGGAGGCGGGCGGTGATCGCCGGGGTCTCCGCGCTCGGCGTCACAGGTGCGGCGATCTTCACCTCGACGATGCTGTCCACCGCGAGCGCCGCCTCCTCGTGGCCCTCGGACACCGGCAGCAGGCCGGTGTCGAAGACCGTCCCGGTCTCCGGGGTGCTCGACGGCGGCATGAAGAAGTACTACGGCACCGGCGACCTGGGCGGCGACGGCCAGGACGAGGGCCAGGACCCGGTCTTCGAGCTGGCCGACGGTGCCACGCTCAAGAACGTCGTCATCGGCACCCCGGCCGCCGACGGCGTGCACTGCAAGGGCAGCTGCACGCTGCAGAACGTGTGGTGGCTGGACGTCGGCGAGGACGCCGCCAGCTTCAAGGGCAAGTCGTCCTCGGCGCAGTACAGGGTGATCGGCGGCGGCGCGAGGAAGGCCGACGACAAGGTGCTGCAGTTCAACGGCGCCGGGACGCTGACGGTGAGCGGCTTCCAGGTCGAGGACTTCGGCAAGCTGGTGCGCTCCTGCGGCAACTGCAAGACGCAGTACAAGCGCACGATCGTGCTGAAGGACATCGACCTGACGGCCCCCGGCAAGTCGGTCGTCGGCATCAACACCAACTACGGGGACACCGCCACGCTGTCGCAGATCCGCATCCACGGGGACAGCAAGAAGAAGATGAAGACCTGCACCCGCTACCAGGGCAACAACACGGGCAAGGAGCCGAAGGACCTCGGCTCCGGCGCCGACGGGAAGTACTGCAAGTTCTCGGACTCGGACATCACCTACAAGTGACCCTGCCGAGCAGACGACCGGGGCCCCGGCGGGTGAACTCCCGCCGGGGCGTCCGCGTTGCCCGCGGGGCGCCGGCGAAAACCGGCGAAACCTTTCGGCCCCGCCACCCCGTCCACGCCGGTTGACGGGGTCCCACCAGCCGGTGACACTCCGAGGGCCGACTCCGACAGAATCCCCCACACTCCCACAGGAGGGGCCATGCGTCCCCGGCTCGCCCGCACGCTCCTGCCCCGCCCCCTGTCCGTCGCCGCCCTCCCGGCGCTCCTGCTCGCCCTGCTGGTCTCCCTCCTCACCGCCGGGCCCGGCGCCGCGGAACCCGGAACCCCACCCGTGTCCAAGGCCTCCTACGCCGGATACCTCTTCGCCTACTTCACCGGTGAGGGAACCGCCGACGGCGAGCAGATCCGCTACGCCCTCAGCCGCGGCAACAACGCGCTGAGCTGGCGTGAGCTGAACGGCGGCCGGCCGGTGCTGACCTCCACGATCGGGGAGAAGGGGCTGCGCGATCCGTTCGTGATCCGCTCCCCCGAGGGCGACAGGTTCTACCTGATCGCCACCGACCTGCGGATGTACCGAGGAAGCAGCGGCAGTTGGGACGAGGTCCAGCGGCACGGCAGTAAGTCGATCATGGTGTGGGAGTCCACCGACCTGGTGAACTGGACCGACCAGCGCCTGGTGCGGGTCTCCCCCGGCACCGCCGGCAACACCTGGGCGCCCGAGGCCTACTGGGACGCGTCACGGAACGCGTACGTCGTCTTCTGGGCGTCGAAGCTGTACGCGGCGGACGACCCCGGCCACACGGGATCGACGTACAACAGGATGCTGTACGCGACCACGCGGGACTTCCGCACCTTCAGCGAGCCGAAGATCTGGAACGATCCCGGCTATTCGGTGATCGACTCCACGGTGGTCGAGCACCGCGGCACCTACTACCGGTACACCAAGGACGAGCGCGACCCGTCCTCCGGCTCCCCGTGCTCGAAGTTCATCACCGGCGAGAAGTCGGCGGACCTGGCCTCGACGTCGTACGCCTTCGTCGCCGACTGCATCGGCAGCGGGGCGATGAGCCGGGGCGAGGGGCCGACGGTGTTCAAGTCCAACACCGAGGAGAAGTGGTACCTGTTCATCGACGAGTACGGCGGCCGGGGCTACCTCCCCTTCGAGACGACCGACCTCGCCTCGGGCCGCTGGACCCCGTCCACCGCCTACCGGCTGCCCGCCAGTCCCCGGCACGGCACGGTGATCCCGGTGACTCGGGCGGAGTACGACCGGCTGCTGGCCGCGTACCCGTAGGGAGCCGGGCCGGCCGCCGTCACAGGACGGAGGCGAGCCAGGCGTGGACCTCGTCCTGCATCGCGCCGTCGAAGACGTGGCCGCGGTCCGGCCACGTCTTCAGGCGCAGTCGGTGGCCGGCGTCCTGCGAACGCCACACGGCACGCAGTCGGCTGTACGCGGTGTGCACGCCGTCGGCGGGGAACAGCGGGTCGAGCCCGCCGTGGAAGAACAGCATCGGCCGGGGTGCGGCGATGCTCGCCACGTCGGGGATGTCCAGGTGCCGGGTGAGGCCGGGGTGAAGCATGTGGAAGGCCGACTGCCCGCGCAGCGTGTTGTTGCCGGGCACCATCATGTCCTTCAGCCCGGTCATCCAGCACGCGCTCGCCGCGGCCGCGACGTGGTCGCTGAGCGCGGCCACCTGCCAGGCCCGGTAGCCGCCCATGGAGAAACCCAGGGCGGCCACCCGGCGGGCGTCCACCCTCTCGAGGCCGGCCAGGAAGGCGGCGGCGCGCTGGTCCTCGCGGGCGTGGAGCCCGGCGAGCGAGGAGCCGAGGTGGAAGAGGTTGCTCGCCAGTTCCTGCTGCCGCTCGTAGGCCAACGGCCCCCGCTCGCCCCAGCCCAGGGCGTCCAGACAGAGCACGACGTAGCCGCGCCGGGCGAGTTCGTCGCCGACGAAGCGTCCGCCGAAGTGCCGCGCGGCCCACTGCTCGGCGGAGGCGAGACGGGTGCCGGCG
Source organism: Streptomyces sp. NEAU-W12 (assembly GCF_026242095.1). Taxonomy (NCBI): domain Bacteria; kingdom Bacillati; phylum Actinomycetota; class Actinomycetes; order Kitasatosporales; family Streptomycetaceae; genus Streptomyces; species Streptomyces sp. NEAU-W12. The sequence goes on along the minus strand of NZ_JAPJDM010000002.1, from coordinate 346,018 downwards.
TCGTCGTACCAGGGGCGGACGCACTTCTCCTTGCCGATGTCGAAGCGGGAGCCGTGGTCGTGCAGGAGCAGCACGGCGGGGAAGGGGCCGGTACCGCGCGGGGTGAGCAGCGCGCCGCGGACCCTGCCGTAGCGGGTGAGGGAGAGGGTCACCACCTCGCGCGTGCAACCGTCCTCCTGCTCGCTTCCGGCGGGGCCCGCGGTGAACTCGGGTGCGTACGGGGTGTCCGTCTGGTCGTCCACGAGGAGCAGCTCCTCGACCTTGTCCCGGGCCGCCCGCCGCCACGCGTCGAAGTCCCGGACGGGTGAGGTGCCCCAGGCGAGGGGGAACGTCAGATCGTCCTTGAGCGCCTGGTGGAGGCCGGGCGGGCCCGGGACGGGGATGCGGGCGGGGGCGGAGCTCACTTCGCGGCCGGCCGGGGGCGCCAGTCGCCGAGGTGGGTCCCGGGAGTGTGGGCGGCGGCCTGGTCCCGGGTGAGCCGGGGCCGGTTCTCCGGGACGGTGACCACGGCGCCGGGACCGCTGTTGCGGTACTCGGCGAAGCGCTGGTCCTGCCAGGGATGGCCGGCTGCCATGTCGGTGTAGGGCGCGACCGCGTCGATGCCGGGGCCGAGGTGGCTGTCGCGGACGGTGAGCATCGGGCGGGCGGTGGGGTCGGAGCTGGGCACCCAGGGGCGGGCCAGCTTGTAGTAGCCGTCGGGCGCCTCGCTGCTGATCCTGCTCCGCGTGACGAGGTAGCCACGCGGGTTGGCGCCGGCCGTGGAGGGTGCGAAGACGAAGCCGTACGGGGCGCCGGTCAGGTCCGGGCGGGTCAGGGTGCGGAAGTGGCAGTGCGCGAAGACGGCGGTCGCCCGGCCGAAGACGAAGTCGACGTCGCCCTCGGCATAGCAGTGGGAGAAGTACTGGCGGGCGATGGTGTCCCGGGAGAGGGAGTCGGCGTACAGGGTGTCCTGGTGGCCGAGGAACCGGCAGTGGGTGAAGGCACTGCGGTCGCCCTGCACCTTGAGGGCGACGGCCTGGGTGCCGCTGGTGCCGGGGAGGTCGGTGCGCAGCCAGTCGTTGGCGAAGGTGATCCACCGGGCGGTGAAGCCGTCGGGGCGCACGGTGGTGGTCGCGGAGCCGGAGGTGCCGTGGGTACCGGAGCCGTCCGGCTTCGGGGTGCCGGCCGCGTTGTCGTACACGATGACCACGTCGCGCGGGTCGTGCGAGGCGCCGATCCAGGTCATGCCGGTGCGGTCGGCCCCGACGGAGACCGTCTCACGGTAGGTGCCGGGGGCCAGGACGAGGACGCGTCCGGTGCCGGTCGCGGCGGTCACGGCCGCCTGGACGGAGGTGAAGTCGCCGGCACCGCCGGGGTGGACGTACAGGGTCTTTGGGGTCAGGCGGTCGACGGGCGAGCCGTACCGGCCGAACGGGCGGCGCGGGTGGCCGGTGGCCCGGGCGGCCTGCGCGGGGGCGGCGGCCAGGGCGAGCGCGGTGGCGGTGGCGGTGGCGGCCGAGGCGCCCGCGAGCAGGAGGCCCCGCCGGGAGACGGGCACCGACGTGTGCGGGGACGACGGCAGCGGACGGCCGTGGGGCGAGGACATGCGGATGCTCCTTCGGTACGGGACCGGGCGGACCGGGGCGGAGGGGAGCGGGAGGAACGGACCGGGGCGGGCACGCGCCACAGTGGGGGCGGCACGCGCCCGCCCCGGCGTCACGGGTGCGCGGGGCAGGGGAGGTCAGCGCAGACGGCCCGCTCCCGCGCCGTGCTTGACCAGCGCCGGAACCGCCCGCACCCGGTCGACGTCGGCGCGCAGGGTGGGTGTCCAGCCGGCACCGGACCGGAGGGTCTCCTCGGGGATCTCCGCGTTGTGCACGGCGATCAGGTCGACCCGCTTGCCGTTGACGAGGTTGTTCCGGGCCGTGAGCGGCGAGTCGTTCCACCGCTTGAGGATCTTCCCCGGAGTGAGGCCCCTCGCCAGGGTGAACGCGTTGTGCTCGGCGACGAGCTGGGACTCCTTGCCGATGCCGAAGCTGTAGGAGAAGCCCTGTTCCGCCACGAAGTGGTTGTTGTAGACGTCGACCTGTCCGAAGCGGACCCGCGGCGCGCGCTCGACCAGCTTCGAGAACAGGTTGTGGTGGAAGGTCGTCTTCAGCCTGCCCCGGTCGCCGGCGGCCGTGGACTCGCTGTCGCTGTTGCCGATCAGGATCGTCTTGTCGTGCTCGGTGAAGACGTTCCAGGAGGCGGTGACGTAGTTGGCGCCGCGGACGATGTCCAGCTCGCCGTCGTGCTGCTGGTACAGCATCCCGAAGTGGGTGGGGGCGGCGCTGTCAGGGTGCTCGCCGTCGGTGAAGGTGTTGTGGTCCAGCCAGACGTGGGTGGAGTTGTACACGACGGCGGTGTCGTACTCGGAGTTCCAGTTGCCCCGGTCGCCGTCGGTCGGGTCCCACTGCGGGAAGCAGTCGAGGGGGCTCTCGAGGGTGAGGTTGCGGACGATGACGTTGTCGACGTCCTTGATCTGCAGGCTGGCGCCCTTGAACCCGGCGTTCCTCCCGATGCCGATGATCGTGGTGTTGGCGGGGACGCTCGCCTTGATCTCGGTGTTCTGGTTCGCCGCCGAGGCCCTGCGCAGGCCCTCGGGGCTGTCGTCGCTCTCGTCGCTCAGGTCCTGTTCCAGACCCCAGGTCTCGGGCGCGTACTTCTCCAGGTAGGCGTCGAAGTCGTAGCCGGGGGCGGCGAGCGAGTCGCAGCCCGCGGAGACCGCGTCGATGGTCCCCCGCACCTTGATGATCTTCGGTGCGCTGCCGCCGTCCGCCAGGGCCGCCTTGAACCCGGCCCAGTCGCTGACGGTGTAGACGTGCTCGGGGGCGGCGTCGGCGCCTCCGGTGGTGCCGGTGCCGTGGGACGCCCAGCCGTCGTTCGCGCCGAGGGTCTGCCGGGCGGGGTCGCGGTGCTTGCCGGGGTGATCGCCGTGGTGAGGGCCGTGGGCCTGGGCGCCGGTGCCGGTCAGGGCCAGTACGAGGGCGGTGCAGCCGGCCAGCGTGGCGGCCTTCATCCTGGCATGCGCATGCCATGTCGGTCTGTTCATGGTGCGGCTCTCCCTTTTTCTCGTTCGGTCGGTCAGGCGGTGGCGCCGGCGTCCGGCCAGGTGATCCACGATTCGGGGATCACGTCGTTCAGCCGGCGCACCTCCCGCGGCGCGAGCACCCGGGTGCGCAGCAGCTCCCGGGCGACCAGCCGCGCCACGGCGATCGCGCCGGGCGGGTTGAAGTGCGTGTTGTCCTGCTCGGTCGCGGTCCAGTTGAAGTACTTCTTGGTCTCCTCGACGCCGAGCTCCTGCCACAGCGCCAACGACAGCGCCTGGGTGTCGAGCAGCGCGACCCGCTCCTCGCCGGCCAGCGCCCGCATCGCCGCCGGGTAGTCGCCGTGGCTCGGCACGGCGGCACCGCCCGCGTCGAACCTCCGGCGTTCCACGGCGGTGGCCAGCACGGGCCGCGCCCCGCGGGCCCTGGCCCCGTCGACGTACAGCCGCAGGTAGTCCTGGTACGTCGTCCAGGGCTCGGTGTGGCGGGCCGGGTCGGTGGCCTTCTCGTCGTTGTGCGCGAACTGGATCAGCAGGAGGTCGCCGGGCCGGACGGCGGCGAGGATCGCGTCCAGCCGTCCCTCGTCGACGAAGCTCTTCGAACTCCGCCCGTTCACTGCATGGTTGACGACATCCAGGCCGGGGCGGAGCAGAAAGGGGAGCGCCGTGCCCCATCCGGTCTCGGGGGCGGCGTCGGCGTATTTCTGGGCCGCGGTGGAGTCCCCGGCGATGTACAGCGCGCGGGGGCGGGGGCGCCCGGGGGCGGCCCGGGCGGTGCCGGTCACGGCGAGGGCGAGGGGAAGGCCGAGACCGGCGGCGGAAACCTGTCTGCGAGTGAGCGACACAAGCCTGTGCCTTTCAGCAAGGGTCCGGGAGGCGCCGTGCGGGCGCGGGACTGTACCTGTGTGCGGAGCCGCGCCGGGCGGGTGCGGCTGGTCGCGGGGGCGGCCCGTGGCCCGGAAGGGACGGGCCGCCCCCGCGGCGCTACCGGACACCGGACACCGGATATCCGGTACGGGATACCGGATCCCGTGGTGCTGCCGGCTGCCGAACGCCGCTCAGGCCATCTGCTCCTGCCACTCGGCCTGGGCCTCGTTCAGCTGCTCGGCCAGGTTGTCGAGGAAGTCCTTGGCGCTCATGTCCCCGAGCAGCACCTTCTGGAAGCTGGGCTCGTTGTCGGCCTTGGAGATGGTGTTCCAGTCGGGCAGGTAGTACGGCAGCTGGACGATCGTCGTCGACCCGTCGCTCAGCGCGTCCGCGGCCAGCTTCGTCGGCTCCGCCTTCTGGATCCAGTCGTCCTTGGCGGCGTCGAGGTGGGCCGGCACCTGTCCCGCGGACTCGTTGAACTTCGAGTTGGCCTCGGCCGAGGTGGCGTACTCGATGAACTTCCAGGCGGCGTCCTTGTTCTTGGAGCTCTGGAAGACGCCGAGCCCGTCGACCGGGTTGGAGACCTGGACGCGGGCCCCGTCGGGTCCGGTCGGCTGCGGGATGCCCCGGAACTTGTCGGCACCGAGCGCCTTCACGTGGTCCTGGTAGGAGCCGAGGTTGTGGTTGAGCATGCCGATGGTGCCCGAGTCCCACTGCGCGACCATCTTGGTGAAGTCGTTGTTCAGGTCGGCGGCGGGAGTGACCTTCTTGAACAGGTCCGCGTACTTCTCCAGGGCCTCGACGTTCTTCGGGTCGTTGACCGTGGTCTTCTCACCGGTGGAGTCCCAGAACGTGGTGATGCCGGACTGCCCGTACATCGCGTCCAGGGCCTGCGCGACGGAGCCGGCGCCGCCGCGGATGGTGTAGCCGAACTCGTTCTCATCCTTGTCGGTGAGCTTGCCCGCGGCCTCGAAGAAGCGGTCCCAGGTGGTCGGCTCCTCGAGACCCGCCGCCTCGAACAGGTCGGTGCGGTAGTAGAGGACTCCGTTGTTCGCGGAGGTCGGGATCGAGTACAGCTTGTCGTCACCGCCGCCGGCGGCCCGCAGCGACTCGACCATGTCCTTGTTGAGCTTCCCGTCGAGGGACGACTCCCCCAGCCGGTCGTCCAGCGGGGCGAGCGCCTGCTGGGCGGCGAAGCCCGCGAGCATCGCCGCGCCGACACCGCCGACGTCCGGCAGGCCGCCGCCCTGGATGGCGGTGTCGACCTTGGACTGGTACTCGGTGGACGCGATCCCGACGTAATCGACCTCGATGTCCGGGTTGGCCTTCTCGAAGTCGGCGATGATCTCCTTCCAGATGTCGGTGCGGATACCGCCGTTGTTGTCCCAGAAGGTGATCTTGCCCGTGCCGCTGCCCTCGGCACCCTGGTCGCCGCCCGCGCCGCTGCCGCTGTCGCCGCAGGCGGTGACGGTCAGCGCGAGCACGGCGCCCAGGGCGACGGCGGCCGACGTCCGGCGCCTGCCAGTGCTGCTGCTTCTGCGATTGCTGATCTTCATTGGTCGGCTCTCTTCTGCTTCTGGTTCTTCTGGTTCCAACGGGACTTTCTGAACTTGCTGGACTTGCTGGACTGCGTGTGGGGGGCGTACGGAGGCCGGTGGTTACGTGGGGCTGATCCTGAACCGCGTGAAGGTCGCCGTCCCGGCGTGCCCCTGGCCCGTCGGGGCGAGGGCGGTCAGGCCGAGCAGGGCGCCGACCCAGCGCCACGGGGTGGCGGCGAAGACCTGCCCGGAGGGACGAAAGCCGTCCCCGGTGTCGTACGAGAAGCGGCAGCGGGCTCCGGGGCCGGCCTCGATCCGCAGCCTGGCCCGGCCCTCGGGGGCGAGCCGGGGGTGGCCGGCGTCGCGTTCGCTCTCGGCGACCGTCTCGGCGAACCGGTGCACGAGGTGTGCCGTGCCGTCCGCGCCGCGCTGGAGTCCGATCCAGGCGTAGGCGTCCCCGAGGACGGCGAGGCCCGCCCGTGCTCCGGGCTCCTCGCTGTCGAGCCGCAGTTCCACCTCGACGGTGCACGGGGTGCCGGGCAGCCGCTGGGTGAGGACGTTCGGCAGTGTGCGCAGGTCGTGCGCGTCGGCGGTGCGGACGCAGGTCAGCCGCAGACCGTCGGCGGAGTGCTGGGTGGCCCAGCCGTCCCGGGGGTTGGCCGTCCACTGCCACTGACGGCCGGGCCGGCCGCCCGGGAAGTCGTCGTCGGTGGCGGGCGCGGCGGCGGGCTGGGCGGGCAGGTCCGGGCGGCGGTGCTCCGCGACCGGGGCGCCGTCGTCCCCGATCACCGGCCAGCCGCCGGCGCTCCCCCTCCCGCCTTCGCCCGGCCCGGAGGTGTCCGCGGCCGGCTCCCAGCGCATCGGCTGGAGGTGCACGACCCTGCCGTACGCCCCGCGCTGCTGGAAGTGCAGGAACCAGTCCTCACCTGACGCGGTGCGCACCCAGCCGCCCTGGTGGGGTCCGTTGACGTCGGTGTCCCGCTGTTCCAGGACGACCCTCTCCTCGTACGGACCGAAGAAGTCGCGCGACCGGAAGGCGCCCTGCCAGCCGGTCTCCACTCCCCCGGCGGGCGCCAGGATCCAGAACCAGCCGTCGTGCCGGTAGAGCTTGGGCCCCTCCAGGGTGAACCAGCCGGGGATGCGGTCGGCGTCGACGATCACCTTGCCCTCGTCGAGGAGTTCGGTGCCGTGGGGGTGCATGCGGTGGCCGGTGAGACGGTTCTTGATGCCGGAGCGGGACCTCGCCCAGGCGTGCACGAGGTACGCCTCGCCGGTCTCCTCGTCCCACAGCGGGCACGGGTCGATCAGGCCCTTGCCCGCCTTCACCAGGTGGGGGCGGGTCCAGGGGCCGCGGATCTCGGGGGCGTTGACCTGGAAGACGCCCTGGTCGGGGTCGCCCCAGAAGATCCAGAAGCGGTCGTCGTGGTGGCGCAGGGAGGGCGCCCAGACCCCGCGGTCGTGCCGGGGCACCGCGAACTCGCCCTCGGGTTCCAGGCGTTGCAGCGCGTGGCCGACGAGCGTCCAGTTGACCAGGTCGCGGGAGTGCAGCAGCGGCAGCCCCGGGGTGCGGCCGAAGCTGGAGGCGGTCAGGTAGAAGTCGTCGCCGACGCGGATCACGTCCGGGTCGGACCAGTCGGCGTCGAGCACCGGGTTGCGGTAGGTGAGGTCCGTCGGCGGGGCGCTCACGGGCTCACCGCCTTGCGGACCAGGGCGGCGGCGGCGTCCCTGCCGAGGCGGCCGTCGGCGACGACGGTGACGACGCGGCGGACCACCGTCTCCCCGGGCGGGACGGGCAGCCGTGCGTCGTGGGCGAGGGAGGAGCCGACGCCGGGGTACTCGGCGGTGCGCACGAACCAGGGGTCGCGGCGGGTCGCCGCGGTGGCTCCGGCGAACACCAGCGTCCAGTCGGCGCCGGCCAGGGCCAGCCAGTCGGCCGGGCGTCCGTGCACCGTTTCCGCTCCCTGGGCGGAGGCGGTGAAGACGTCCGGCTCCGTCTCCTCCTTGCGGGCCCGCCAGAAGAAGCCTCCGTAGGCGGCGCCGGGGCGGCCGTTGGTGGCCGGGCTGCCCACGGAGAGCGGGTCCGTGGTGACGTTGGTGAGGGAGAAGGTGAAGTCCAGCGCCCAGGCGGTGTCGGTGAGTTCGGTGGCGGCGACGGTGCGGCGCTCCCGCAGCAGCTCGCCCGGGGCGGCGGTCCAGCGCAGCTCCTCCACGAAGCCGTCGGGGTCTTGGAGCTGGAAGCCGCGGTGCCGCTGGGAGCCGTGGTTGTCCAGCTCGGTCGGGCCCCGGTCACGGACGTAGGTGCGCCCGCCCCAGAAGTTGTGCCCCTCGACGTCGGGAACGGCGACACCGACGCCGAGGTGGTGGGTGTGGTCCGCGGGCGACAGTTCGGTGACCGTCGTGCCCGCCAGGGTGGTGACGGGGTGCAGGTACGGGCGCGGGGAGAGCCTCGGGGGCAGCTCGGGCCGGGTGACGTACCGGCCGACCGGCCGGCCCGCGACACGCAGGATCGCGAAGTCGTCGCTGGTCATCGGGTGCTCACCTCTTTCGGCGGATGCGCTGCGGACGGTTCCTCGGACTGCCGTACGGACCCGGGTACGTCCTGTGGTGCGGGCAGGGCCCAGGAGGCGCCGAGTTCGGAGTAGAGGGACAGGGTGTCGGCGGCGGCCGCGACGAGGCCGTCGATGCCGGGGACGACCCGGCGGTTCTCGCCGGGGACGTGGTGCCAGGCGCCGGCGGGCAGCGGGGCGGGGTCGGGGGCGCGCCGGATCGCCTCGACGACCTTCATGAAGGCACCCGTCCCGTCCGGCGTGACGAGCAGCGGGGCGCCGGTGACGAGGTGGTCGACGAGGTTCTCCAGCAGGTCGGTCCGGCCGAAGCGGAGTTCCTCGGGACCGCGGCCGGCCCGCTGGACCAGGACGCGGTCCTGCTTGTACCAGAAGGTGATCCGGCCGCTGGTGCCGTGCACGAGGACGTACGGCTCGTCGGCCCGCTCGGCGCACAGGGTCGCGGCGACGGTGACCGGCGGGCCCTGTGCGGTGGTGACGCGGACACAGGAGGTGTCGTCGGACTCGATGTCGTTGGCGCGCAGCAGTTCGGTCTCGATGCCGGTGGCGTCCTCGGCGCGGGTGCTGCCGGCCAGCGCCAGGGCGGTGGCGACGGCGTGGGCGAGGGGGTTGGTCAGCGCCCCGTCGATCACGTCGACGCCGTCCAGCCGGCGCCGGCCCGCCCAGGGCGCCCGCCGGAAGTAGTCCTCCGGGCGTACCCAGGCCCCGGCGGCGCCGATCCCGGTCGGCCGGCCAATGGCGCCGTCGGCGACCAGGGCGCGGATGGCGGGCACGGCGTGCGAGCCCAGCGACTGGAAGCCGATCTGGCAGGCGACCCCCGCGGCGGCGACCCCGTCGGCCATCCGCCGGTACTCGGCGTAGGACGGTGCCGGCGGCTTCTCCAGCAGGAGGTGCACGCCCCGTCCGGCCGCGGCGAGAGCGAGGTCGGTGTGGGTGTGGATCGGGGTGCAGACGACCGCGATGCGGGCCCCGGTGGACTCCAGCAGGGCGCCGAAGTCGGCCGACTGCTCGGGCGGTCGGCCTCCGGGCCGGCCGCCCTCGAACTCGTCCTCGGTGAGCGGGGTGAGCTCGCAGATGCCGGCCAGCCGGACGAGCCCGTCCTCCTGGAGCCTGCGGATGTTCGCCAGGTGCCAGCGGCCGTGGCCGCGGGCACCGGCGAGCACGACGGGCAGCGGTTCTGCCGGGGGCTCGGGCCGGGAGGCGGCGCCGGATGGAGCCCCCAGGGCGGCCCGAGCTGCGGCGTCGGGTGCGGTCATCCCTTCACCGCCCCCGCGCTGAAGCCGGTGATCAGCCACTTCTGGATGAAGGCGAACACGATCACGACGGGCACGGCCGCGATGATGCCGCCCGCGGCGAGGGCGCCGAGGTCGACGCTGTCCGCGCTCATCAGGGTGTTCAGACCCACGGGGATGGTCTGCTTCTCCTGGTTGTTGAGGAACATCAGGGCGAACAGGAAGTGGTTCCAGGAGTGGACGAAGGCGAAGGAGCCGACGGCGATCAGTCCGGGCCGCAGCAGCGGCAGGACGACCACCCGGAACGCCCGCATCCTGCTGCACCCGTCGACCCAGGCGGCCTCCTCCAGGGAGTACGGCACGTTCTTGATGAAGTTGCTGATCAGGATCATCGACAGCGGGAGCTGGAAGACCGTCTCGGCGATGATGACGCTGCCGAGCGAGTTGATCATCTGCAGTCCGGCGAAGATCTCGAACAGCGGGACCAGGAGCAGCGCGCCGGGCACGAACTGGGAGCACAGCAGGGCGAGCATGAAGACCCGCTTGACGCGGAAGTCGAACCGGGCGAGCGCGTAGCCGCCGGCCAGGGCGACCAGCGTCGTCGTGACCAGGGTGGCGACGCCCACGAGCACGCTGTTCTGGAAGAAGGTGCCGAAGGCCCGGTCCGTCCACACCTTCTCGAAGTGGGCGGTGGTCATCGGCCAGGGCACCAGCGAGGTCGAGCCGGCCGGGCGCAGGGCGAAGAGCAGGATCCAGTAGAAGGGGACGAGGGTGAACAGGAGGTAGACGCCCAGGGGGAGGTAGATGTGCCAGCGGGGCACCTCGTCCCAGGCCCGGTGCTTCTTCCTCGCGGGGCGGCTCGGCGGCTCGGCGGCGGAGCGCGCGGGGGCGGGGGCGGCCGGGGCGGCCTCTTTGGTGATCACTTGCTTTCGCCTCCGAACTTGCTCAGCCGCAGGTAGACGATCGAGCAGAAGAGCAGAATCACGAACGCGACCGTGGTGAGGGCCGACGCGTAGCCGAAGTCGTGGGCGTCGACGCTGGTGTTGGCGATGTACAGCGGAAGCGTCGTGGTCACGCCGGCCGGTCCGCCGCCGGTGAGGGTGTAGAGCAGGTCGACGTTGTTGAACTCCCACACCGCGCGCAGCAGCGTGGACAGGATGATGGCGTCCTTGAGGTGGGGCAGCGTGATGTGCGTGAACTGCTGGAAGCGGCTGGCCCCGTCGACCTCGGCGGCCTCGTACAGGTCCTTGGAGACGGACTGGAGGTCGGCGAGGATGAGGATGGCGAAGAAGGGGACGCCGCGCCACAGGTCGGCGACGACCACCGCCGAGAAGACGGTGGAGGTGTCCGAGAGCCAGCTGGTGCCGTAGTCGCCGATGCCCATGTCGGCGAGGTAGCGGGTGATGCCGGTCTGGGAGTTGTAGAGGAGCACCCAGATCGCCGAGGTCAGCACGCCGGAGACGGCCCACGGGGAGAAGACCAGCGCGCGGCCGATGCCCCGGCCGATGAAGGTCTGGTTGACGATGAGCGCCAGTGCGAGCCCGAACATCAGCTGGAGGCCGACCTCGACGACGACCCACTTGGCGCTGAAGACCAGGGTGTCCCAGAACAGCGGGTCCTCGGTGAAGAGGTGGACGAAGTTGTCGAAGCCCGCGAAGCCGTTCCGCCACGGCTTGGTGGGGTTGTACTCCTGCAGGCTGTAGTAGAAGACGCTGATGACCGGGTAGGCGATGAAGCCCAGCATGAGCAGGCCTGCCGGGGCGATCAGCAGGTAGGGAAGTCTGCGCGGCGTGGCGGAGGCACGGCGCCGCCTCGGTGGCGTGGGCGGTTTCGCCACGGCTGCGGCTTGGGCCATGACTGTTCTCCGTTTCTCGGTGTACGTCGTGCGTGCGGTGCGGAGGTGAAGCGCTTTCTCCTCGGATGTGCGGGTGTCCACGCGGTCCGGGGCCGGAGCCCGCTGTGCGGGGGTGGTGCTCGCGGTCAGCCCGCGTAGGGGTCCTGCACCGTGCCCGGCCGGGCGAGGAACTCGAAGTCGCAGCCGGTGTCGGCCTGGGTGATCTGCTCGTTGTAGAGCGCGCCGTATCCGCGCTCGTACCGTGCGGGCGGGGGCGTCCACGCGGCCCTGCGCCGGTCCAGCTCCTCGTCGTCGATCTCGAGCCGGAGCAGCCGGCGTTCGACGTCGAGGGTGATCAGGTCCCCGGTGCGTACGAGGGCCAGCGGTCCGCCGACGTACGACTCGGGGGCGATGTGCAGCACGCAGGCGCCGTAGCTCGTGCCGCTCATCCGGGCGTCGGAGATCCGCACCATGTCCCGTACCCCCTGCCTGAGCAGGTGGTCGGGGAGCGGCAGCATGCCGTACTCGGGCATTCCGGGTCCCCCCTTGGGGCCGGAGTTGCGCAGCACCAGCACGTGGTCGGCGGTGATGCCCAGGTCCGGGTCGTTGATGGTGCGCTGCATGGTCCGGTAGTCGTCGAAGACGACGGCCGGGCCGGTGTGCCTGAGCAGGTGCGGTTCGGCCGCGATGTGCTTGATGACGGCGCCGTCGGGGCAGAGGTTGCCGCGCAGGACGGCGACCCCGCCCTCGTCGGCGACGGGCCTGTCCCGGGGCCGGATGACGTCGTCGTGGTGCACCTGCGCGCCGGCGATCTGCTCGCGCAGGGTGTCGTGGGAGACGGTGGGCCTCTCCAGGTGGAGCAGGTCCTCGATCCGGGAGAGGAACCCGGGCAGGCCTCCCGCGAAGTGGAAGTCCTCCATCAGGTAGGTCTGTCCGCCGGGCCGTACGTTGGCGAGCACCGGGACGGTGCGGGCGATGCGGTCGAAGTCGTCGAGGGTCAGGGAGACACCCGCCCGGCCGGCCATGGCGATCAGGTGGATCACGGCGTTCGTGGAGCCGCCGAGGCCCAGGACGGTCGTCACCGCGTCCTCGAAGGCGTCCGCGGTGAGGATGTCGCTCAGCTTCCGGTCCCGGTGGACCAGTTCGACGATGCGCAGCCCGGCCGCGGCGGCCATCCGGTCGTGCCCGGAGTCGACGGCCGGGATGCTGGAGGCGCCCGGAATCGTGACGCCGAGGACCTCGGCGGCGGCGGTCAGTGTGGACGCCGTGCCCATGGTCATGCAGTGGCCGGGCGAGCGGGCCAGGCCGCTCTCCAGCTCCTGCATCTCGCAGTCGCCGATGACGCCGGCCCGCTTGTCGTCCCAGTACTTCCACATGTCGGTGCCCGAGCCGAGCACCTCGCCCCGCCAGTGCCCCGGCAGCATGGGGCCGGCCGGCACGAACACCGTCGGCAGGTCGACGCTGGCCGCACCCATGAGCAGGGCGGGCGTGGACTTGTCGCAGCCGCCCATCAGCACGGCTCCGTCGACCGGGTAGGAGCGCAGCAGTTCCTCGGTCTCCATGGCGAGGAGGTTGCGGTAGAGCATCGGGGTCGGCTTCTGGAAGGTCTCGCTGAGCGTGGAGACCGGGAACTCGAGCGGGAAGCCGCCCGCCTGCCACACCCCGCGCTTCACGGCCTGCGCGCGGTCGCGCAGGTGGACGTGGCAGGGGTTGATGTCGGACCAGGTGTTGAGGATCGCGACGACGGGCTTGCCCAGGTGCTCCTCGGGCAGGTAGCCGAGCTGGCGGGTGCGGGCGCGGTGGCTGAAGGAGCGCAGCCCGTCCGTGCCGTACCACTGGTGGCTGCGCAGTTCCTCGGGCCGCTTCCTCGGTGTGCTCGCCGGTGTGTTCACACGGACCACCCCGCGGCTATCGCGGCGACCTCGGCCCGCTCGTCCTCGGGCAGCGGCCTGCTCGGCGGGCGGACCTCGCGGCGGCACAGGCCGAGCGAGGCGAGGGCCTCCTTGACGACGGTGACGTTGTTGGCGGAACCGTTGGCGGCGCGCAGTTCCTCGAAGCGGCGGATCTGCTCCCAGACCTTCATCGCGGTCGCGTAGTCACCCGATCTGAGCGCCCCGATCATGTCGAGCGACACCGACGGGGCGACGTTGACCAGACCGGAGGTGAAGCCGGTGGCGCCCGCGGAGAAGTAGGAGGGGGCGTACGGCTCGGCGAGCCCGGCGACCCACACGAACCGCTCGATGCCGGCGTCCCGCGCGAAGGCGGCGAACTTCGCCGCGTCCGGCACGGCGTACTTCACGCCGATGACGTTGGGGCAGGAGTCGGCGAGTTCGGCGAGGCGGGCGCCGGTGAGCTGGGGGTTGCGGATGTAGGGGACGACGCCCAGGTCGGGCACGGCCTCGGCGATGGCGCGGTGGTAGTCGACCCAGCCCCTCTGGGAGACGTAGGGGTGGACGGGCTGGTGCACCATCACCATCCGCGCGCCGAGGTCACGGGCGTGCCGTGCGGAGGCGACGGCGGTCGGCACGTCGTGTCCCACGCCGACCAGGACGGACGAGCCGTCGCCGGTCTCCTCGAGGGTCAGCCCGGTGACCGTGCGCCGCTCCTCGGGGGTGAGGGCGTAGAACTCGCCGGTGTTGCCGTTGGGCGTCAGGGTGGTGATGCCGGCGTCGAGGAGGCGGCGCAGCAGGGCCCGGTAGCCGGCCGGGTCGACGGAGCCGTCCTCGGCGAACGGGGTCACCGGGATCGCCACCACGTCGGCCAGGGCCGCCCGCTGGGTCTCGAACGTCGTCGTCATGCCTGACCGTCCTCTTTCTGGGCTGCCGGGGCGGCCGTGGCTTCGGGGGTGTCCGTGGCTTCGAGGATCTCCTGGGCTTCCCGGACTCCCAGGCCTCCCAGGCCTTCCTCGGCTCCGAGTTCCGCACCGGGGAAGGCCCGTAGTACGAAGGAGGCGATGTGCGCGTGCAGGGCGCGCGCCGCGCCGCCCGCGTCGCCGGCCAGGGCGAGCCGCAGGATCTCGCGGTGCTCGCTCGCCTCCCGCTCCCAGGAGGGGTCGGCGGCCCAGGCGACGGCGGAGACGAGTGCGGCCTGGTCGCGGACCTCGTCGAGCATCCGGCTGAGCAGCGGGTTGCCGCACGGCAGGTACAGGGCGCGGTGGAACTCGCGGTTGGTCAGGGAGCGTTCGGCGGTGTCGGTGGCCTCGTCGGCCCGCGCCAGCGCGTCGCGGGCGGCGTCCAGGGAGGCGCCCCGGCGGACGGCGCGCCGCAGCGCCTCGGGTTCGAGGAGCAGCCGCACGTCGTAGACCTCGCGTGCCATGTCCGCGTCGACCATGCGCACCGTGACGCCCTTGTACTGGCTCATCACGACCAGTCCGGTGCCGGCCAGGGTCTTGAGCGCCTCCCGCACCGGGGTCTTGGACACCCCGAACTGCGCGGCGAGTTCGGTCTCGACCAGAGCCTGGCCCGGCGTGAGCCGGCCGGTGAGGATGCGTCGTTTGATCTCTTCCAGCACGTACTGCGTGCGGGAGGGGATCGGCATGGGCACAGAGGTCATGCGCGCCTCTCGGGATCTCGCATATCGCGTCTCATATATGACGTACGAAGTACGACGCGATGAAACTAAGAGCGGCCCGGAGTTTCGTCAATGCTTCCGACAAAGGAAGTTCGGGTTTCGTCGCGGCGCACACGCGGTGGCCGGGCGCACGCGGCGGCCGGGCACCCGTCCCGCCCGGGTACCCGACCGCTCGGGAGGCCTCCCCGGGTCAGCCCCGGGGCGTCCACCCCGGATCGCGGCCGCTCAGCCCCACCGCCCGGTCCAGCAGCGGGGCGTCGGACGGTACGGGCACGACGGGGCCGAAGACGCCCTCGCCGTCCCGGCCGGGTTCCGCCGCCGCGGCGAGGAGAAAGGCGTGCACGGCCTCCAGTGCGGCGAGGTCGGGGGCGTAGTCCCGGCCGGTGGCGCGGGCCAGGTCCCAGCCGTGGATCACCAGTTCGTCGGCCGCCACGGCCCCGGCCACCTCGCCGGGCAGGTCGACACCCCCGGCCCTGGTCGTACCGGTCCAGGCCCCGGGGTCCCGCCACGCCTCGGCGAGTTCGCCGAGCACCACGGGCAGGTCCTCGCGCCAGCCGGGGTCGAGGTCCGGCAGGGCGGCGTCGGGGCTGGTGTCGGTGGTGGCGCCGAAATTCCTGCGCCCTGCGTCACGGAAGGCGACGCACAGTCCGGCGAGGTGGCCCAGCAGGTGGCGCACCTCGTACTCCGGACAAGGTGTCCCGTCCGTCAGCTGCTCGTCGGTGACGTCCCGGGCGAGACGCGCCACGATCCGCACCTGCGGTCCGAGGTCGAGGATCGCAGGCGCAGGCGCAGGCGCAGGCGGGGTCGGGGTCGGGGTCGGGTCGGTCATGGGGTGCTCACTCCTGGCGTTTCCCCTCGCGGCGCCGTGCCCGGATCCGGGCACGGCGCCGTCGGCGGTTCGGTTCCTGGAGGGTGGACCGGCCCCGGCCCCGGAACTCATCGCCTCAGAGGGTGGCGAGGGCCTCCCGCACCTGCTCCAGATCACCGTCCGAGGCCAGTCCCGCGTGATACAGCCGCAGTTCCGTCGCGCCGAGGCGGCGGGCCTCGGTCGCGTCCGCGGCGAGGGTGGCGGGGCTGCCGCCCATGCCGGAGACGACGGTGAGGTTGGCGGCGAGGACCGTGCCCGGACGGTTCGCCTGCGCCTGTCCTGTCCCCCGTGCCTCCCGCACCTCCCGTACCTCCCGCGCGAACGGGGTCAGCGAGGCGGGGCTTCCCGTGCAGGGGACGACCACGCCGTCGGCGACGGAGAGGATGTGCGCGGGGTCGACACCGGCGTTGGCGCCGCAGTGGTAGGAGACCGGGTCCGCGTGCAGCAGGACCTGGAAGCCCTCGGGGGCCGCGTCGCGTACCGCACGGACCGCCGCCTCCTGGAGCGTGCGGGCCGTCGCGTCGCGCCACACGCGCGTGGCGGCCGCCGCGTCCTCGCCGAGGAGTTCGCCCACTCCCGCCCAGCCTCCGCCGGAGGGTGCCCCCCGCCACACCGGCTCCAGGGCGGCCCGTACGGTCGCGGCCAGTTCACCGGCGTCCAGGCCCTGGGCCCCGTAGCCCTCGCGGCAGGACGGACAGAAGCACAGGGACATCAGGTACTGCCCGGCGTCGCCCAGGCCGACGCCGGCGGTCTTGTCGTGGGCGTGCAGGTGGGCGAGGCCGTACCAGCCGAGGGACTCCAGTTCGGTGCCGCTCGCCCCGGGCCGTACCGCGGCCTCCGCGGCCAGGGCGGTGAGGTAGGCGCGCGTGGCGGGCTGCGCGACGCAGGGGGCCCAGGGATAGCGGTCGCCGTAGGCGTTGACGACCGAGGTGTCCGGATGGTCGGCGCCGAGGCGGGAGTTGTGCGCGAGCACGACCCAGGTGTTCACCTGGAGGCCGGCGGCCGCGAGCGCGTCGGCGGCCTCGCCGAAGGCGTCGCCGGGCGCCCAGTCGCCGGACGGGTACGGGCGCGGGGTGCGGCCGGCCCAGCGGGCGCCGGGCGGGTAGAGCACGGCCGCGTGCTCGGCGGTGACGATGCGGTGGCGCGGGTGACGGGGAGTCAGCGCGCGCGTGGAGTGGTAGGCGGAGGCGAGCGTCACCTGCGCCACGCCGAGCCCGGCGATCCGTGCGGGGGCCTCCGGATCCCCGTTGACGTCCCAGGGGTAGACGAACGCCGATGCCCTCACTTGGCCTCCTCGATCAGTGCGAGTCCCCGCTCGATCAGCCGAGCGAGTCGCCTGACATGATCCCCGGTCGGCTCGTCGAGTGGCGGCCGGACCTCGCCCACGTCCAGGCCGCGCAGCCGCACCCCTGCCTTGACCAGGGAGACGGCGTAGCCGTGGCCCTGGTCCCGTAGTTCGACGAAGGGCCGGTAGAAGCCGTCGAGCAGGCGGTCCACCGTGGCCCGGTCGCCGGTGTGCAGGGCCCGGTGGCAGGCGAGGGCGATCTCGGGGACGAAGCAGAACACCGCGGACGAGTAGAGGGCGACGCCGAGGGCGCGGTAGGCGAGCTGGGTCTGTTCGGCGGTGGGCAGGCCGTTGAAGTACAGGAATTCGCCCGGGACCTCGGTGCGCACGGCGCTGACGATCCGCTGCATGTGGTCGAGGTCGCCGTGGCCGTCCTTGAGGCCGATGATCCCCTCGGTGCGGGCCAGGTCGACGACGCCCTCGGGCGTGAACAGGGCGTTGTCGCGCTGGTAGACGATCACCGGGAGGGCGGTTGCCGCGGCGAGTGCGCGGTAGTGCCGGACCAGTCCCGCCTGGCCGGCCCGCACCAGGTAGGGCGGCATGGCGAGCAGCCCGTCCGCCCCGGCCCGCTCGGCGAGCCCGGCCCAGCGCACCGCGAGGCCGGTGCCGTACCCGGCGCCCGCGACGACCGGGACGCGTCCGTCGGCCGTCTCGACGGCGACCCGCACGCACGCTTCGAACTCCTCGGGTGTCAGGGCGTGGAACTCCCCGGTGCCACAGCAGGCGAAGACGGCGGCGGCCCCGGCCTCGACCCCGCCGCGCACATGGAGCCGGTAGGTCTCGAGGTCGACGGAGCCGTCGGGTCCGTAGGCGGTGACCGGGAAGAACAGCGGTCCGCTGGGGATGCCGAGTCGGGCGGCGAGGGGGGCGGCGAGAGGGGCTGGCGTCACAAGCTCTCCCAGGTCCATATTCTTGACTGATGTCTATATTTCTGAACAATGTCACGCTAGGGCGCCCCCGGGACACCGGTCAAGCGCGCCGACCCGTCACGCGCCGACCGATTTCCCCAGTCCACGAAAGGATGGGGGATACTTGACGGGCGACGGAACACCTCCTTACCGTGTCCACGCATATGAATGCCGTGCGCGCACATGCACGGCCGGTGACGCAAGGAGATCCCGATGCCCCCTCCCCGCACCGTCCTGCTCACCGGCGCCGCCGGCGGCCTCGGCACCCTGATGCGGGGCCTGCTCCCGGACTACGGCTACGAACTGCGCCTGCTCGACCTGCGGCCGGTCGAGGGCGAGCCGGACGCGGTCGTCGCGGACCTGGCCGACCGGGAGGCCGTGCGTGAGGCGGTCCGCGGGGTCGACGCGATCATCCATCTCGCGGGCATCTCCCTGGAAGCCCCGTTCGGGAAGATCCTCGCGGCGAACATCGAGGGCACCTACCACCTGTACGAGGCCGCGCGCGAGGAGGGCGTGGGGCGCATCGTCTTCGCCTCCTCCAACCACGCCGTCGGATACACCCCGCGCCCCCGGGGCGACGACCCCCTGATCCCCGTCGACACCCCGCACCGCCCGGACACCTTCTACGGGCTGTCCAAGTGCTTCGGCGAGGACCTCGCCCAGCTGTACTGGGACAAGCACGGCCTGGAGACCGTCTCCGTACGCATCGGCTCCTGCTTCCCCGAGCCGACCAGCGTGCGGATGCTCTCGGTGTGGATGAGCCCCGCCGACGGCGCCCGCCTCTTCCACGCGGCCCTGACCGCCGAGGACGTCGGCCACACGGTCGTCCACGGCTCGTCCGCCAACACCCGGCTGTGGTGGGACCTCACCTCCGCGCGCGCCCTCGGCTACGACCCGCAGGACGACTCCGAGCCGTTCGCCGCGAAGCTCGTCGCCGAGCAGGGCGAACTGGACCCGGCCGACCCGGCACAGGCACGCCTCGGCGGACACTTCGTCACCGACCCGCCGATCTGGCCGTACTGACGACATCTGCGGCACGGCGCCGGGGGTACGGCGGCGGAAAATCGACGTCCACAGCGGCGGGGGGGGGCCCCACCCGCCCCCCCCCCCCCCCCCCCCGGGCGGGCCCCCCCCCCCCCCCCCCCCCCCCCCGCCCCGCCGCCCCCCCCCCCCCCCCCCCCCCCCCCCCGCCGCATTCGGGCATCCGCGATGCCCGCTTCCCCGTCCCCGTCCGCCCCCCGCCCAGGTCCGGGGCCGCCCCCTCCCGAGCCGAACGGGCACAAACGGGCAGGACCGGTCACTCAACAGGCCTGGTCAGCTCCGCGCACCCGCTGTAGAACTTCCTGCAGGCCCTCAAGGAGCCCGAACGGGCAACCGACGCAGGAAGCAGGTGTGCGGCCATGAGCGACAGAACGGCCGAGGAGCGCCAGCGCGAGATCGTGCGGGTGGCACGCGCCACCGGCTCGGTCGACGTGACGACGCTCGCCGCCGATCTGGGCGTGGCCAAGGAGACCGTACGGCGGGATCTGCGCGCCCTGGAGGAGCACGGCCTGGTGCGCCGCACCCACGGCGGCGCCTACCCCGTGGAGAGTGCCGCCTTCGAGACCACGCTCGCCTTCCGTGCCACCAGCCATGTGGCCGAGAAGCGGCGGGTCGCGAACGCGGCGGCCGAGCTGCTCGGCGACGCGGAGACGGTGTTCATCGACGAGGGGTTCACCCCGCAGCTCATCGCCGAGGCACTGCCCCGGGACCGGGCACTGACCGTGGTCACCGCCTCCCTGCCGGTCGCGGGCGCGCTCGCCGAGACCGGCACCGTGTCCGTCCTGCTGCTCGGTGGCCGGGTCCGCTCCGGCACCCTCGCCACCGTCGACCACTGGACGACGAGGATGCTCTCCGGTTTCGTCATCGACCTGGCGTTCATCGGCGCCAACGGCATCTCGCGCGAACACGGCCTGACCACGCCCGACCCGGCGGTCAGCGAGGTCAAGGCGCAGGCGCTGCAGGCCTCGCGCCGGGTGGTGTTCGCGGGCGTCCACAGCAAGTTCGGGGCGGTCAGCTTCTGCCGGTTCGCCGACGTCGGCGCGCTGGAGACGATCGTCACGAGCACGCTGCTCCCGGCGGCCGAGGCCCACCGCTACTCCCTGCTGGGCCCCCAGGTCGTCCGCGTCTGACCGACGACGACCCGACGGCTCCCACCGCACCGATTCACCAGTTCATCGATTCAGCAGTTCACAGCAGAAGGTTTTACCTCCCCGCGGGCAGAGCCGCCCCAGGCGACGCCCGGTACCTCCCTCTACGTCCAGGAGCGATCCATGCGAACCCAGAGCCGACGGAGGCCGCCGCGAGCCACACTCGCCGCGGTCGCCGCAGGGACGCTACTCGCCCCGCTGCTCTCCGGCTGCTGGGTCGGAGCAGGCGGGGCCGGATCAGGCGGTGATGCCATCAACGTCCTGATGGTCAACAACCCCCAGATGGTGGAGCTGCAGAAGCTCACCGCCGCGCACTTCACCAAGGACACCGGCATCAAGGTGAACTTCACGGTGCTGCCGGAGAACGACGTCCGCGACAAGATCAGCCAGGACTTCGCCAACCAGGCCGGCCAGTACGACGTCGCCACCCTGTCCAACTACGAGATCCCGATCTACGCCCGCAACGGCTGGCTCAAGGAGATGGACTCCTACGTCGACGAGGACCCCGACTACGACCAGCAGGACGTCCTCGAGCCGATGCGCCAGTCCCTCACCGGGGACGACGACAAGCTCTACGGCCAGCCCTTCTACGGCGAGTCCTCGTTCCTGATGTACCGCAAGGACCTCCTCGAGCAGGAGGGCCTGACGATGCCCGCCAACCCCACCTGGCAGGAGGTGGGCGAGATCGCGGCGAAGCTCGACGGGGCCGAGCCCGGCATGAAGGGCATCTGCCTGCGCGGCCTGCCCGGCTGGGGCGAGGTCATGGCACCGCTGACGACCGTGGTGAACACCTTCGGCGGCACCTGGTTCGACGAGGACTGGAACGCCCGCCTGGACTCCCCGGAGTGGCAGAAGGCGGTGAAGTTCTACGTCGACCTGGTGCGCGAGCACGGCCAGGCCGGCGCCGCCCAGTCCGGCTTCGCCGAGTGCCTGAACAACACCACCCAGGGCAAGACCGCGATGTGGTACGACGCCACCTCCGCGGCGGGTTCCCTGGAGTCCGCCAACTCCCCCGTCAAGGGCAAGATGGGCTACGCCCCCGCCCCCGTGGAGAAGACGGAGTCGGCCGGCTGGCTCTACACCTGGGCCTGGGGCATCCAGAACGCCTCCCGGAACCCGGACAACGCCTGGAAGTTCGTCTCGTGGGCCTCCAGCAAGGAGTACGAGCAGCTGGTGGGCGACGAGATCGGCTGGTCCAACATCCCGGCCGGCAAGCGCGCCTCCACCTACGAGAACCCGGACTACCGCGCGGAGGCCGGCGCCTTCCAGGAGATGACCAGGAAGGCCATCGAACAGGCCCGTCCGGACGACCCGGGGGTGCAGCCGCGGCCGGCGCCCGGCATCCAGTTCGTCGGCATCCCCGAGTTCACGGACCTCGGCACCCAGGTCTCCCAGGAGATCAGCGCGGCCATCGCCGGACGCCAGTCCGTCGAGTCGGCCCTGAAGAAGTCCCAGCAGCTCGCCGAAGAGATCTCAGAGGAGTACGAGGGCCGATGACCGCCACGACGACGGCCCCCGTGGCCGCCCCCGACCTCCGCCCCAGCGGCGGACGGCGCTCCGACCGACTGCGCGGCTGGGCCACCAGGGCCCCGCTGCTGCCCGCCCTGATCTTCATGATCGCGGTGACCCAGCTGCCCTTCGTGGCGACGCTGGTGATCTCCTTCTTCGACTGGAACTCCCTCTACCCCGACGCCCGGGAGTTCGCCGGCTTCGCGAACTACGGGGAGGTCCTCGGCGATTCCGACCTGCGCCAGTCGGTGTGGACGACGATCCTGCTGACGGTGGCGGTCGTCCTCGCCAGCCTGGTCCTCGGACTGCTCCTCGCCCTGCTGCTCGACCGGAAGTTCCGCGGCCGGGGCATCGTCCGCACCCTGCTCATCGCCCCGTTCCTGGTGGTGCCGGTGGCGGCGGCCCTGCTGTGGAAACACGTCCTCTACAACCCCGAGTACGGCCTGTTCAACGGCCTGCTGCACTACGTCGGCGGCCCGCAGCCCGACTGGATCTCCGACATGCCGCTGCTCGCGGTGGAGGCCGCGCTGGTGTGGCAGTGGACGCCGTTCATGATGCTGATCCTGCTCGCGGGCCTGCAGAGCCGGGACCAGGAACAGATCGAGGCGGCCCGGGTGGACGGAGCCGGCGACTGGCAGATCTTCCGCCATCTGACCCTGCCCCACCTGCGCCGCTACCTCGAACTGGGCGCCCTGCTCGGATCGATCTACATCGTGCAGAACTTCGACGCGGTCTTCACGATCACGTCCGGCGGCCTGGGCACCGCCAACCTCCCGTACACCGTGTACCAGACCTTCTACCAGGCCCACGAGAACGGTCTGGCCTCGGCCGCCGGTGTCCTGGTGGTCATCGGCTCGATCATCATCGCGACCTTCGCCCTGCGCGTCGTGTCGTCCCTGTTCCGCGAGGAGGCGTCCCGCGCATGAGCACCATCGCTGCACCCGAACGCGGCCGGCCGCGGACCCGGCTCCGCAAGGGAGCGGGGCTCGGCCTGCTGGCCTGGCTGACCGGCATCGTCTTCTTCCTGCCGATCGCCTGGATGGCGCTGACGTCCTTCCACTCCGAGGAGGACGCGGCCACCAACCCGCCGTCGTTCACCGCCGCCCTCACCCTGGACGGCTACCGGGAGTTCTTCGGCGCGGGCGGCGGCGCGAGCCCCTGGCCGTCGCTGATCAACTCGATGGTGGCGTCCGTGGCCTCGATGATCCTGGTCCTGCTGCTCGCGCTCCCGGCGGCGTACGCCCTGTCCATCCGGCCGGTGAAGCGGTGGACGGACGTCCTGTTCTTCTTCCTCTCCACCAAGATGCTGCCGGTCGTGGCGGGCCTCCTGCCGATCTACCTGTTCGCCAAGAACGCCGGGATGCTCGACAACATCTGGCTGCTCGTCCTGCTCTACACCTCCATGAACCTGCCGATCGCCGTGTGGATGATGCACTCGTTCCTCTCGGAGATACCGGTCGCGGTGATCGAGGCCGCCCAGATCGACGGCGCCCGGCTGCCGACGGTGCTGACCCGCATCATCGCCCCGATGGCGCTGCCCGGCATCGCGGCGACGGCACTGATCTGCTTCATCTTCAGCTGGAACGAACTGCTTTTCGCCCGGGTCCTGACGGGCGTGGTCGCCGAGACCGCCCCCGTCTTCCTGACCGGTTTCATCACCAGCCAGGGTCTGTTCCTGGCCAAGGTGTGCGCCGCGTCGCTCGTCATCTCCCTGCCGGTGCTCGCCGCGGGGTTCGCCGCCCAGGACAAACTCGTCCAGGGCCTGTCGTTGGGAGCCGTGAAATGAAGGCCGCCGTCATCGAGTCCGTGGGCAAGGCCGTCGTCGCCGAGGTCCCGGACCCGACGCCAGGGCCCCGCGAAGTGGTCGTCGAGGTCGCGGCCTGCGGGCTGTGCGGCACGGACCTGCACATCCTGCAGGGCGAGTTCGCTCCCACACTGCCGATCGTGCCGGGACACGAGTTCGCCGGCGAGGTGGTCGGCGTCGGCTCCCAGGTCACCGAGGTGTCGCTCGGCGACCAGGTCGCCGTGGACCCCTCCCTGTACTGCTACGAGTGCCGCTACTGCCGTACCGGCCACAACAACCTGTGCGAGCGCTGGGCGGCGATCGGTGTCACCACGGCGGGCGGGGCGGCCCAGTACGCGGTGGCCCCGGTGGCCAACTGCGTCAAGCTGCCCGAGCACGTCCGCACCCAGGACGCGGCCCTGATCGAGCCGCTCTCCTGCGCGGTGCGCGGCTACGACGTCCTGCAGTCCCGTCTCGGCGCGCACGTCCTCATCTACGGCTCCGGGACCATGGGCCTGATGATGCTGGAGCTGGCCAAGCGGACCGGCGCGGCGAGCGTGGACATGGTGGACCTGAACCCGGCCCGTCTGGAGACCGCCCGGCGGCTGGGCGTCTCCGCCTCGGCGGCGAACCCGGACGAACTGGACCGCCCCCAGGGCTGGGACCTCGTCATCGACGCCACGGGCAACGCGGCGGCGATCCAGGACGGCCTGGACCGCGTGTCCAAGGCGGGCACCTTCCTGCAGTTCGGCGTCGCGGACTACGCGACCCGCGTGACGATCGACCCGTACCGCATCTACAACCAGGAGATCACGATCACGGGGTCGATGGCGGTGCTGCACAGCTACGAGCGGGCCGCGGAACTCTTCGCGACGGGCGTCCTGGACCCGGACGTCTTCATCAGCGACCGCCTGCCGCTGGACCAGTACCCGCAGGCGCTGGAGCAGTTCGCGGCGGGGGTCGGCAGGAAGATCGTGGTGGTTCCGTAGGGAGAACGGGTCCGGGGCTCCGCCCCGGGCCCGGCGGAGGGCAGGGGCGGGGAGGGCGAAAACCCCTGGGACGCCCCGCCCTCAC
Organism: Streptomyces sp. NEAU-W12; assembly: GCF_026242095.1. Taxonomy (NCBI): domain Bacteria; kingdom Bacillati; phylum Actinomycetota; class Actinomycetes; order Kitasatosporales; family Streptomycetaceae; genus Streptomyces; species Streptomyces sp. NEAU-W12. Next base: position 321,673 of record NZ_JAPJDM010000002.1, on the reverse strand, counting down.
CGCCGTACCGTCCCCGCATGCCCCGAACCCACGGCTTCGCCTACCGGGCGCACACCAACGGCAGCGTGCGCATCGCCCGCCACAACCGTCCCGCGACCGCCCTGAACGGCGACCGGGCCGCCCGTTTCCCCGGAGAGGTCACCGCCGGCGGCGACCCCCAGCTCGTCATGGCCCGCTGGACCGGCGCCTACAAGCACGGCCACGAACGCACCGCCCGCGACCACCCCCGCAACCGGCGCCGACCGGGCCGCCGCACGGCCGGAAACCGACTGCGCCGAACGGGGCACAGGTAAGGGAACGGTAAAACCCCCTCGCTCGTTCACCCGGCATGACAGCTATGACCCCCGGCTCGAACATCCCTCTCCCCACCGCCCGCGTGACGGTGGACGTCGCCGCCCCGGTGCGGCTCGACGTATCGGGCCTGCTGCTCACCGCCGACGGCAAGGTGCGCTCCGACGACGACTTCATCTTCTACAACCAGCCCGCGGGCCCCGGCGTGTCCTACCGCTCCGGTGGCGGCGGCGCTCCGGACGCCATCACGATCGACACCGCGGCCGTTCCGCCCGGCATCGAGAAGATCGTCGTCACCGCGAGCCCCGACGCCCAGGGCCAGACGTTCCGGGGCATCGAACCGACGGCCACCCTCCGGAGCGCGGACGACAACGCGGTCCTGGCCACCTTCACTCCCCCGCGCCTCGGCGACGAGACCGCCCTGGTGATCGTCGAGGTCTATCTGCGCAACGGCGTCTGGAAGGCCCGTGCGGTCGGCCAGGGCTACTCCAACGGCCTGGCCGGCATCGCGACCGACTTCGGCGTCACGGTCGAGGAACCGGCCGCGCCCGCCCGGCCCGCCGCTCCGGCCCAGCCGGCCGCCCCTCCGGCGCCGGTGCCCCCGGCCCCGCCGACGGCCGCCCCGCAGGCTCCGCCCGCCCCCGCCGCGCCCCCGGCGCCCCCCGCCCCCGCGCCGGGCACCGGGAAGATCAACCTGGACAAGGGCCGGGTCAGCCTCCAGAAGAACCAGACCGTCTCCCTGATGAAGGGCGGCCGGCCGCTGCTCTCGCAGGTCCGGATGGGCCTCGGCTGGGAGCCCGCCTACCGGGGCAAGGACATCGACCTCGACGCCTCGGTCATCGCGTACGGCCCTCAGCGCAACCACATCGACAGCTGCTACTTCGGCAAGCTGCAGATCGTGAACGGCGCGATCCGGCACTCCGGCGACAACCTCACGGGCGAGGGCGGCGGGGACGACGAGACGATCACGGTCGACCTCGGCCGGCTCCCGCAGGACGTCTCCGGGCTGGTCTTCACGGTCAACTCGTTCTCCGGTCAGAAGTTCACCGAGGTCGCCAAGGCGTACTGCCGCCTCCTGGACGCCGCCACCGGCGAGGAACTGGTGCGCTTCGACCTCACCGCCGCCGAGCCGCAGACGGGCGTCATGATGGCGAAGCTGATCCGCCAGTTCTCCGGCGAGTGGGAGATGACCGCGATGGGCGACTTCGTGAAGTCCCGCACGGTCAGGGGCATGGTCAAGCCGGCCGCCCAGGCGCTGTAAGGCGTTCCCGGTCCGGGTGCGCCCGAGGGCAAGGGCGCACCCGGACCCGCCTGCCGTGACCGCTACGGCTGCCGCGGCAGCAAGCCCTCCGTCAGCAGCCCCAGGTACCGGCGGATGTGCTTCCCCTCCCCGTCGGCCAGTTCGGAGGCCGTGGCGACCCCGTGTGCCAGGCGCAGCACGTCGACCGGCTCGATGTCCCGGCGCAGGGTCCCCGCCGCCTGGGCCGCGCCGACCAGCCGCGCCACCGCGCCCTTCAAGGGCTCGCAGCAGTCGGTGGTGTCGCCGGCCGGACCGCCGTCGTCGCCGCCCCCGTCTCCGTCGCCGCCGACGGCGGGTCCCAGCAGGGCCCGCAGACCTCGGATCCGGATCATCCCGGTGCCGAGTTCGTACAGCCACTCGGTCAGCGCCTCGCCGGGCGGCAGCCGTTCGGCGAGTTCGCCGGCGCGCCCGGCGATCGCGTCGATGCGGTCGACGTAGGCGGCCTCCAGCAGGGCCCGGCGGGTGGGGAAGTGCCGGTAGAGCGTGCCGGAGCCGACCCCTGCCCGCTTGGCTATGTCGTCGAGCGAGGCACCCTCGCCGTACGTGGCGAACGCCTCGACGGCCACTTCCAGCAGCCGCGCGTGATTGCGCCTGGCGTCCGCCCGCATGGCCCTGGCCCGTACCATCAGCCCTCAGCCCTTCCCCCGACCCCGGCAACCCTCTCCGGTACCCTACCGAGGGCTCGGGGCGGCCAGAACAGAGCGCTGTCCGAGCCGCGTACGCCCCTACTCGCCGACCGCGGTCCTCAGCCGCGCCTCTGGCGCTTCCAGGGGCCCGTGATGGCGAGCATGATGCCCGGTTCCTGGATGTTGGCGTACAGGGTCTTCCCGTCGGGCGAGAAGGTGACGCCGGTGAACTCGCTGAACTCCGGCTCCTGTTCGGTTCCGATGTTCAGCTCGTTGCGGGCGATGGGGTAGGTGCGTCCGCTGTCGGTGGCGCCGAACAGGTGCTGCACGCCGTCACCGTCCTCGGCGATGACCAGGCCGCCGTACGGGGAGACGGTGATGTTGTCGGGGCCGTCGAAGGCACCGTCCCGGGAAGGGTCCGGGTTCACGCCGAGCAGGACCTTGAGGGTCATGGTGCGGCGGCGCGGGTCGTAGAACCAGACCTGCCCGTCGTGGCGGCCGGGGCTCTCCTCACGGGCGTACGAGGAGACGAAGTACGCCCCGCCGTCGCCCCACCACATGCCCTCCAGCTTGCGGCCGCGGGTGACCTCGCCGGCCCCGAACTGCTCGCGCACGGAGAGGGTCCGCGCGTCGCGGTCGGGCACGTCCACCCAGTCGACGCCGTACACCGTGCCGGTCCGGGTGGCGCGGGAGAGGTCGTCGACGAACCGGCCGCCGGAGTCGTAGCACTTGGGCGCCTGGAGGACGCCCGCGTCGTCCGCGAGGGTGCGGAACCTGCCGGGGCCGTGGCGGAAGTCCTTCGGCGGGGTCCAGCGGAAGAACAGGCCGTTGGGCTCGTCGGCGTCCTCGGTGAGGTAGGCGTGGCCGCGCCTGGGGTCGATGACGACGGCCTCGTGGTCGTACCGGCCGAAGAACTTCAGGGGCTTGGGGTCGCGGTTGGCGCGCCGGTCGGCGGGGTCGACCTCGAAGACGTAGCCGTGGTCCTTGGTCATGCCGTTCTCGCCGGCCCGGTCGGAGTTCTCCTCGCAGGTGAGCCAGGTGCCCCAGGGAGTGCTGCCGCCCGCGCAGTTGTTGGCGGTGCCGGCGATGCCGACCCACTCGGCGACGCTGCCGTCGGGGCGCACCTCGACGACCGTGCAGCCGCCGGGCGCGCCCGGGTCGTAGACGAGGCCCTCGGCGAGGGGGACCGGGTGCTCCGCCTCGTCGCGCGGGCCGTCGATCTCGTGGTTGTTGACCAGCAGGGTGGTGCCGCGGGGGCCGTCGAAGGCGGCGGTGCCGTCGTGGTCGGAGGGGGTGTACTCGCCGGACTCCAGCCGGGTCTTCCCGGTGTGCGTGAGGGTGCGGTAGGTGAAGCCGGCCGGCAGGGCGAGGATGCCGGCCGGGTCCGGGACCAGGGGGCCGTAGCCGACCGTGGGGTGGGGCGGCCGGGCCGCCTCCCGCTCCTCACCCGCGCTCTCGGCGTCGTGGGACGCGAGGGCGCCCGGGGCGGAGGCGAGGGCGCCTACGCTGCCCACCAGTGCGACACCGGCACCGGCGACCGCGGATGTCCTGGCGAAGTCCCTGCGGGTGAGCGACATGAAGCCTCCTGTGACGGTGGAATGCCGTGAGGGGGTGACGGGTCGGGCCTCGTTCACCGTCACGCTTCCGCCCGTGCCTGAACGCCGGTTGAACTCCGCGGGGCTCCCCGGCGGCCGCTTCGGTGAACCGCGCGCGGCCACGTCGGTGCACTCGCGCGAACACGCCGGTGGGCCGCACGCGGTCACTTCGGTGGCCGCGCACGGCTGCCCGCCCTGCCCGCCGACCGGTGTGCGGCACCCGCCCGTCCGATCGGCTCCCCGTGCCGCGCGTCGGCTCCCCTGTCGCGCGTCAGCTCCCCTGCTGCGAGCGCGCCTTGAAGGCGGCCTTGCGTGCGGCCTTGGCGATCGCCTTGTCCGGGTGCAGCCGTCCCATCGCCTCCAGCACGTCCGCCGTGGCCGGGTGCTCCACCCGCCAGGCAGTGTCGAAGAAGCCGCTGTGCTGGCGGGCCAGGCCCTCCACCAGGGCCTGCAGTTCCTCGGAGTTGCCCTCGGCCGAGAGCTGTGCGGCCACCGTGTCGACGGTCAGCCAGAAGACCATGGCCTCGGAGGGCGGCGGTACGTCCGTCGCCCCGTGCTCGGTCAGCCACACCCGGGCCAGCCCGCCGAGTTCCGCGTCGTCGAGCACCTCGCGCAGGGCGGGCTCCGCCGAGGGGCCGACCAGCGACAGCGCCTGCTGGCACTGCAGCCGCCGCAGCGGCGCGTTCCCGTCGGTGCCGCGCGCGGCGGCCAGCAGTTCCCGGGCCGCGGCGAGGGGTTCGCGGCGGGCGAGCCACTGCTCGGTCTCCGCGTGGGCCGCCGCCGCCGGGAACACGGAGGTGCCGTCGAGCAGCGCGTCGGCGCCCTTGTCCGTGAGGTCCCCGACCGCCGGGGCGTCGAACCCGGCCTCCAGCAGGCGGGCGCGCAGCCCGTACAGGCCGAGCGGGGTCAGCCGCACCACGCCGTAGCGGGTGACGTCGGTGTCGTCCTGGGGCGGCGCGGGCTCCTCGTCGCCCTCGGCCAGCAGCGCCTCGTCGACCGGCTGGTACTCCACGAGTCCGGCCGGTTCCAGCAGGCGGAACTGGTCGTCCAGCCGCATCATCGCGTCGGAGACCTGCTGGAGCATGGCGTTGGTGGGCTCCGGCATGTCGTCGGGGACGATCACGGAGGCGGCCAGCGCGGGCAGCGGCACCGGCGGGCCGACGGGCTCCGCCTCGCCGGCGGTCAGGAGATACAGGTTGCCGAGGACCTCGTCGAGGAACTCCGCCTCGGCGTCCGGATCCCAGTCGACCGAGGAGAGGTCGAGTTCGCCGGAGCCGTCCCCGGCGGCGAGGGCGTCGACGAGCCCGTCCAGGTCGGGCACGCTCGCGTCGGCGAGCACCGTCTCCAGAGCGGCGAGCCACACGGCGAGGACGTCCTGCGGCGAGCCGCCGGTGAGCAGCGCCAGGTCGGCGCCCGCGGTGACGGTGCCCTCCTCCTCGTCGACGACGTCGACGAGCCCGGCGTCCACGGCGACGCGCCATGCGGCACTGGCGTCGGCGGTGGCGTCCTCGCCGCTCAGCCCGAGCGCCTCGGCCGCCGCGGGCAGCTGCTCGTCGACGAGTCCGGCGCCGGCGTCGACCCGCGTTCCGGGCCCGGCCCAGCGGGCGAGCCGGGCGGCCCGGGACAGCAACGGCGTGGACAGTGCTTCGCGCGCCAGCTCCGCTTCGGGGTGCAGCCGCGCCGGCGGCATGGAGCTGTCTGACATCGGCTGTTCTCCTCCGGAAAGACCCAGGTCCTGACCTCGGCGCCTTCTACGACTCAGCCGCTCAGCCTAGACGGATTTCCACCCGGTCCGCCCGCTTCACCTCTGCCCCCGCCTCTGCACATGGCCGAAACCTTGACAAGTGGCCCGGCCAGGCTGGAGATTGACGCGCGTAGAAGTCGGCGGACAGTTGTTCGCCGGAGCGGAATCCACCCACGGACGCCTTTCGCGGAGGCATCCTGGGGGTAGCCGCGGGGCTCACGGGGCCGCGCCCTCTACGCGCGTCACACCTGTCCGGCCCGCCCCACACGTCCCCTCGGTCCCACCAGTCCCACCGGTCCGAACCGCTCCCGCCGTCCCAGCACGTCGCACGTTCTTCCACCCTCGTCCCGGCACTCATCACGTTCCCGGAGGGAATCCGTTGCCGAGCAAGTCGTCCGCGCGTCTCGCCGCGCTCACCGTCGCCGCCGTGTGCGCGGCGTCCACGATCGTCCTCACCTCGCCCGCGCACGCGGAGTCCGTACGCATCCACGACATCCAGGGCACCACCCGGATGTCTCCTTACGTCGGACAGCAGGTCACCGATGTGGCCGGAATCGTCACCGGCGTCCGCACCTACGGCTCGTCCCGCGGATTCTGGATCCAGGATCCGGCTCCGGACGCCGATCCGGCCACCAGTGAGGGCGTCTTCGTCCACACGGGCTCGACCCCCCAGGGGGTCGCCGTCGGCGATGCCGTCACGGTCTCCGGCACGGTCACGGAGTACGTCCCCGGCGGCACGTCCTCCGGCAACCAGGCGCTGACGGAGATCACCCGCGCCACGTTCACCGTCGTCTCCGGCGGCAACCCGGTCCCGGCCGCCACCAGGATCGACGCCGGGTCCGTCCCCGCCGCCTACACCCCGGCCGGGGACAGCGCGGCGAACGGCTCGGTCAACGCCCTGCCGCTGCGTCCGGGCCGCTACGCCCTGGACTTCTACGAGTCCCTCGAGGGCATGAACGTCCAGGTCTCCGACACCCGCGTGGTCGGTGCCACCGACCCGTACACCGAGCTCTGGGTCACGGTGAAGCCGTGGGAGAACCGCAACCACCGCGGCGGCACGGTCTACGGCTCCTACGGAGCCCAGAACACCGGGCGTCTGCAGATCCAGTCCCTGGGCCGGGCCGCGGACTTCCCCGACGCCGACGTCGGCGACACCCTCGCCGGCACCACCACGGGGCCGCTGGACTTCAACCAGTACGGCGGCTACACGCTGGTGGCCGGCGAACTCGGCACGCTCGAGAGCGGGAACCTGCGGCGCGAGTCGACCCGCGCGCAGCGCCCCGGCGAACTGGCGGTCGCCACGTACAACGTGGAGAACCTCGACCCGTCCGACGGCACGTTCGCCGCGCACGCCGAGGCGATCGTGGGCAACCTGAGGTCGCCCGACATCGTGTCCCTGGAGGAGATCCAGGACAACAACGGCGCCACCGACGACGGCACGGTCGCCGCCGACCTGACGGTGACGAAGCTGATCGACGCGGTCGAGGCGGCGGGCGGCCCGCGCTACGACTGGCGCGGGATCGACCCGGCCGACAGGACCGACGGCGGCCAGCCGGGCGGCAACATCCGCCAGGTGTTCCTCTTCAACCCGGAGCGGGTCTCCTTCACCGACCGCGCGGGCGGCGACGCCACGACGGCCACCGGCGTCACCGAGGTGCGCGGCAAGGCGGCCCTGACGGTCTCCCCCGGCCGCGTCGCCCCGCGGTCCGAGGCGTTCGAGGACAGCCGCAAGCCCCTGGCCGGCGAGTTCGCCTTCCGCGGCCGCACCGTCGTCGTGGTCGCCAACCACTTCGCCTCCAAGGGCGGCGACCAGGCCCTGACGTCGCAGTACCAGCCGCCGTCGCGCGGTTCGGAGACGCAGCGCCACCTCCAGGCGAAGGAGGTCCACGACTTCACCGCGGAGATCCTCGCCGTCCAGAAGAACGCGGACGTCGTCGTCCTCGGCGACATCAACGACTTCGAGTTCTCCGCGACGACGAGGATCCTCGAGGGCCGGGGCACTCTCTGGTCGGCGGTCAGGTCCCTGCCGAGGAGCGAGCGTTACTCGTACGTCTACCAGGGCAACAGCCAGGTTCTGGACCAGATCCTGATCAGCCCGTCGATCCGCCGCGGCGGGGCGTTCACGTACGACAGCGTGCACATCAACAGCGAGTTCCACGACCAGATCAGCGACCACGACCCGCAGATCCTGCGCTTCCGCCCGTAGGGCGTACATGCCTGCCGCCGTACACCCGTACCGGCCGGGGGCCGCCCGGGCGTTCCCGCCCGGCCGGCCCCCGGCCGTGCCCGCCCGACCCGGTCCGCCGTCAGTGCGCGCCGCGCCGCCGCAGCACCGCCGTCGCCGCCAGTCCGGCCACCGTCCCGCCGGCGACCACCGCCGGCCACGGCTTGCGCGTCCCGGCCAGCCGGACCTGCGAGGCGTTGCTCCGCAGCTGCACGGTCATCGCCCCGGCCCTGTCGCGCAGGTCCTCCACGCGGGCCATCGCGTTCCCCCTGACATCCATCTTCCCGGCCAACTGCTCGACCGTGTCACCGAGTTCGTGTCGCGTCCGCTCGATCTCCCGCCGCAGTTCGTCCGGCCCCTTGGCCCCGCGGGCGGCACCCTGCTCGACCTCGGCCTCGATGTGGGCCCCGGAACCGGAACCCACCGTCTTCGCAGGCGCGTTCACGCCGTTCACGTCCCGCGTCATCGGTGTGCCCTTCCCTTGATCTCCTCCACGTCGGCCTTCACGCTGTCCAGGGCCCGCTCCGGCGTCGCCGGGGTGGCCTTCCGCAACTGCCCCCGACCGACCAGGGCCAGCACGCCGGCGATCACGAACAGCACGGCCGTGACGATCAGCGCCGCCGCCCACACCGGCAGGACGAGAGAGAGAACGGCACCCCCGGTGAAAGCCGCCGCGAGCAGGCCCGCGTAGGCGAAGGCACCCGCGCCGCCCAGCATGCCGCCGCCGATTCCGGCCCGGCGGCCCTTCTCGGCCAGTTCCACCTTGGCCAGGGCCACTTCCTGCCGTACCAGCCGGGAGACCTGCTCGGTGGCCTGTCCGACGAGTTCACCCACGCTGTGCTCGTCATGGCTGTGGCCATCGCGTACGCGTGCGTCACCGCTGTACTCGCGGCTCTGCCGGTCACGGCTGTGTGCGTCGCGGGCCGGACGTTGCTCGATGGTTGCGGTCACGGCGTTCCGCCTCCTCTCGGTCGGGACAGTCCGGGTACCCGGACGGTGCCGCTCTTATCCCGAGCCGCTACCGATTAGCCATGCTTACCAAAAGCAGGTAGCAGACATAAGCAGAGCTGCGCATGGACCACACCGGGACCATCCCCGCGACCGCCCCGTTCCCCTCTTCGCCCCCATCCGCGTCCCCGTCCCCCTTCGGCCGTGCCCTCTGCGCCATGGTCACGCCCTTCACCCCCGCCGGCGCCCCGGACCCGGACGGCGCCGCGCGCCCCCCTCAGTCGAGAGCGTGGGCGAGCATGCCCGGCCCGTACGCCCCTCCCTTCCGGTGGACGATCACGGCGAGCCGGTCGGCCGCGTTGACCAGGGTGACCAGGGCGGCCAGGGCCGCGGTCCGGTCGTCGTCGTCGTCGTGCTTGCGCACCCGGGCCCAGGTCTCGTCGGACACGCCGTGGTGGGCGTCGCCGAGCCGGGTGCCCTCCTCGGCGGGGGCCGGCGCGGCCTGCTCGGCCTCGGTGAACACGGTGGACTCGCGCCAGGCGGTCACCAGGTCGAGCCGGACCGCGCTCTCACCGGCGGCAGCGACCTCCTCGGTGTACAGGTCGGCGCAGTGGCCGCAGCCGTTGATCTGTCTGGCGCGCAGCGACACCAGCTCCTGTGCGGACCGGGGCAGCGGCGACTGCTGGATCAGCAGGCCGGCGCCGGCGAACCGCTCGGCGAACGTGAGGCCGAGTTCGTCGGCGGACAGGTCGAATCGGGCATCCATGGTGTCGTCCTCACTCGTGCTCACCCGTGGTGTCGTACCGGACGAACACGGGATGCCGGCCGCCGGCCTCGTGTGACGGAACCGTGCTGTGACACGAGCCATGACGGGCAGGTGTCACAGGACCGCGGGGGCCGGTGTCCTGTGCGCACGACGTGGTCGCGAGCGAAGGAGCGTCTGGTGAAGAGCGAACGAAGCGAGCCCACGGCCGGGCGCCCCGCGGGCGGCGCCGGACCGGATGCCGCCACCGAGGCGTTCGTCGGCCACCGCAGTCTCCTGTTCACGGTCGCCTACGAGATGCTGGGCTCGGCCGCCGACGCGGAGGACGTGCTGCAGGAGACCTGGCTGCGGTGGGCGGGGGTCGATCTCGGCACGGTGCGGGACCGGCGGGCGTACCTGGTCCGGATCACCACGCGCCAGGCGCTGAACCGGCTGCGTACGCTCGGCCGCCGCAAGGAGTCCTACGTGGGCTCGTGGCTGCCCGAGCCGCTGCTCACCACGCCCGACGTGGCGGAGGACGTGGAACTGGCCGACAGCGTCTCGACGGCGATGATGCTGGTGCTGGAGACGCTCACGCCGACGGAGCGGGCGGTGTTCGTGCTGCGCGAGGTGTTCGCCCTGGAGTACGACGAGATCGCGGAGGCCGTCGACCGGAAACCGGCGGCGGTCCGCCAGATCGCACACCGCGCACGCGCCCACGTGGCGGCCCGCCGGCCGCGCGCACACGTGTCGTCGGCGGACTCCCGGAAGGCGCTCGACGCGTTCCGCCGGGCGGTCGAGACGGGAGACCTCCGGGACCTGCTCGACATCCTGGCACCGGACGTCGTCCTGCTGGGCGACGGCGGCGGTGTCAGGCAGGCCGTCCTGCGGCCCGTCGTCGGGGCCGACAAGGTGGCCCGTCTGCTGGCCGCGGGCCTGGGCAGGATCCCCGACGGTGCGTCGTTCCTGTCGGCCCAGGTCAACGGCCGCCCGGCACTGCTCCTGCGGGTCGACGGCGAACTCGACACCGTCCTGACGGTCCGCGTCGAGGGCGGCCTCGTCACCGGCCTCTACGCCGTACGCAACCCGGAGAAGCTCTCCCACATGCGCCGGGAGACGGCCCTGAGCCGCTGAGGCCGCGCTCCGGGGTCCTCATCAGCCACCGGCCCGGCAGGACGACGGACAGCAGTCCGACGGCCACGGCGACGGCCCGTACGGCAGGGGGCTGCCGTGGTCCCCATGGACGGTCCGCTCTTCGCCGGACAGGGCTCTCACGTGGTCCTGCAGGGCTGTCGCGGCACCGGCGGTCCGGGGGGCGCGTTCGACCTGTGGCGCAACGAGGCCGCCGACGGCCGGGCCACGGTGTCCTGGCTGTGCGGGCAGCCCTGGTTCGACGGGACACCGGGGGCCGCCGGCCCCGGGCTGCGGGCAATGGGCCCTTGCCCTGGATCCGCCGCCGGAGCTGAGGGCAATGGTGGTGCAGGTGGGGCCGCGCGATCCCTACGCCCTGTTCCACACGCACGGTGCGCTACGCCTGGAGAACGTCCTCGCGACAACGGCGCCCCGGAGGCCCGGGGCCCGACGTACCGACGTTCACCGGTCCGCCGCTGACCGGGCCTTTGGACGTCCTCGGGTCCGTCTCAGCGCGGTTGGGTGTCCCGACGGACACCGGTCATGCCGACGTCTTCACCCGTCCGTGCGACGTGGACGCGCAGGGCCGCTCCGTCAACGTCTGTGACGGACCGGCCCGGCTGGGGACGGCCGGGCAGGAGCCGTCCCGGATCACCGTGCGGATCACCGTGCCGATGGGTCCTGCCGCCCACCGCTTCGCCGTCGGTCACCGCATGCGCCGGCGGATCAGCGGAGGCGCCCGCCCCCGCTACGCCCGGAATCCCGGCAACGGGGAGTCGCCGGTGGACGCCACCGCCTGCGCGCCGGTGCACCTCACGCTCCACCCGGTCCCGGCGCTGACGCTTGCGGTGCAGGCCCGCGGTTCCCGGCTCGGCCCTGCGGAGAACGGCTGACGCGCCGGAGCCGGCAGTCCGGCTCGATGTCCGGAGAGGTGATCCTGCCGGACCGGAAAAGCCTCATGCGGTGCTCACGCGCGAGCGCCCTCCCCGGCCGGTCCGGAGGCGGGAAGGGCGCTCGACGTCGGCCGGTGCCGACAGCCGTGGACAGCTCGACGGGAGTGGCGTCGGCCGCCGGGGCCGCCGCACGGCAGGCGGACACCGGTGATCAGTTGTGGCTGTGCAGGACGTCGTTCAGGCCGCCCCAGACCGCGTTGTTCGGGCGGGCCTCGACCGTGCCGGTGATCGAGTTGCGGCGGAAGAGGATGTGGGAGGCGCCGGACAGCGCGCGGGCCTTGACGACCTCGCCGTCGGGCATGGTCACGCGGGTGCCGGCGGTGACGTAGAGACCGGCCTCGACGACGCACTCGTCGCCGAGCGCGATGCCGACGCCCGCCTCGGCGCCGACCAGGCAGCGCTCGCCGATGGCGATGATCACACTGCCGCCGCCGGACAGCGTGCCCATGGTGGAGGCACCGCCGCCGATGTCCGAGCCGTCGCCGACGACGACGCCCGCGGAGATGCGGCCCTCGACCATGGAGGTGCCGAGGGTGCCCGCGTTGAAGTTGACGAAGCCCTCGTGCATGACCGTGGTGCCCGCGGCGAGGTGGGCGCCCAGGCGGACCCGGTCCGCGTCGGCGATGCGGACGCCCTTGGGGACGACGTAGTCCGTCATCCGGGGGAACTTGTCGATGGACGTGACGGCCAGGTGCAGGCCCTCGGCGCGGGCGTTCAGCCGCGCCTTCTCGACGTCGTCGACGGCGACGGGGCCGAGCGAGGTCCAGGCGACGTTCGCGAGGAAGCCGAACATGCCCTCCAGGTTCTGGCCGTGCGGCTTGACCAGACGGTGCGAGAGCAGGTGGAGACGCAGGTAGACGTCGTGCGCGTCGGTCGGCTTCTCGTCGAGCGAGGAGATGACCGTACGGACCGCGACCACTTCGACGCCCCGGCGCGCGTCCGGTCCGATCGCCGCGCTCGCGCCGGCGCCGAGGAGTTCGGCGGCGCGCTCGGCGGAGAGCCGCTCGGTGCCGGACGGGCCGGGCGCGGCGGCGAGTTCGGGGGCGGGGAACCAGGTGTCGAGGACGGTTCCGTCGGCGGTGAGGGTGGCGAGGCCGGCGGCCACCGCGCCGGTGGTGCTCTGAGCAGTCGAGTCGGTCATGAGGGCAACCTAACCGGCGCGGCCCCGGCGATGCGAACCGGTGCCGCGCCGTCTCGGGTGCCGGGCGGGGCCTCCCTGCCGGCGGTCACTGTGCCGGGACGAGGACTTCCGGGGTGTCGGCGTGCAGCACGGGGTGGCTGTGGAGCAGTTCCTCCGGCACGTCGAACCCTCCGACCAGCGTCAGCGCGTGGGGCTCCAGGGCGGCGACGACATGCTCGACGGCGTCGGGCAGCTGCTGCACCTGGTCGGTGGTGAGCCGCCCCTGAGCCAGCAGGTCACCGCTGTGTGCGGCGACGCGGCGCAGGGTGAACAGCCGGTGCAGGTCGGTGAGGACCTGCCGGGCCGCCGCGGTGCCGGCCCGGGTGGCCGCGTCGAGGAGGGCGTCGCCGGCCAGGCGGTGGGCGTGCGCGTCGACGAGCTGGAGGGCGGGGGTGACGGTGGCGTTCCACCGGGCCAGGGGGGAGGGGGGCCGGCCGCCGCGCAGCCGGGTGCGGGCCCGTTCGTGCCATATCCGCTCGATGTCCGTCAGGAGGTCCTGCAGGTGGTGCGGGTCCTCCAGCCCACGCTGCCCCGGGGGGATCTCACTGGCCGGTTTCGGGGCGAAGCCGCCGAGGAGCATTTCGCCTGCGGCCTTGACCCAGATGACCTTGTTGTCGCCTTCGGCGGTGATGGTGCCCTCGTTCGCGGCGAGCTGGCCGGCGATGCCGTTGGCGAGGATCAGGCCCTGGGCGCCGCAGCGTTCGCGGCATTCGGTCATGATGGCGCGGGCCTGCCAGGTGATCCATCCCTTGGTGACGGCGATGAGCCGTTCGCAGTCCTGCAGGTCGTCGTCCGTCGCCTGTGCCCACTGCTGGGTGACGCCGCGTTGCAGGAGGGTGGCGGCGTAGGCGGTGGCGGTGGCCTCCAGCAGCGGGGCGTGGTGGCTGCGGTGCGCGAACAGCGGCACCCTGTGGCCGCTGGTCATGCCGGAGGTGTGGCGGTTGTGGGCGTGGTGGGTGGCGACGGTCAGGGCGTGGCGGGTGGTGCCGAGGCTGTAGCCGCTCATGCAGAGTTTGCCCATGGTGACGCGTCCGATGGAGCGGAGGAAGCGTTTGCGGGGGTTGCCGAGACTGCTGGTGAAGCGACCGTCGGGGGTGAGGCGGCCGTGGTCGCCCTGGAGCAGTGCGGTGTAGGGCAGGTCGACCCGGTCGAAGGTGGTGGCGCAGTGGTCGACCGGGCTGCTGGCCGTCCGGGGCAGGCGGCGTATTTCGATGCCGGGCATCGGTGTGCCCTGGGCGTCGTGCAGCGGGGTCAGGAACAGGAAGACGCCCAGGTCCCGGCCGTCGACGAGGAGGCGGGCGGCGACCACGGCGTCCTTGGGCCCGCCCACGGGGCTGGTGTTGGGCATCCACTTGCAGGCCTCGGGGCGGGGGGTGTGGAGGACGAAGCCGCCGGTGGCCCGGTCGAAGGTGCAGGTGGTTTCCATCTGGGCGGCATCGTTGCCGTGCGTGAGTTCGGTGCACAGAAACGTTCCGACGCGGGCCATCCGCAGATACTCCGTCAGGTCCCGCTGGTCGTGGTCGTGATCGAGGAGGCTGCCGAGGAAGAGGTTGTAGTGGATGCTGGCACAGGTCGCCATGCCGGCGTCGGCGACGCCGGCCCACTCGTGCATCGCGCTCAGCGCGGCGGGGTCGGCCGCGAAGACCGACGGGTGGTCGATGGCGTCGTTGACCAGACGCAGACGCTCGTACGACAGCCGGATGCGTTCTTCGTGACTGAGACCCTCCTGGTAGGAGAACGGTGCAGAGCTGAACAGCCGCTTCCAGGGGTGGTGGAGACTCGCGGCACGGGTACCGAACAGTGCGGTGGCGAGTTCGTCGGACACGTCCTGCTGGCGAGAGAGCTGAGTGTCAATCACAGGGGCACAAGTTACTGCTGTGGTCACATCGTCGCATCATGATCATCGACACGATTGGAAGGGCGCGGGAGGTGGAATCTACCCTTCCTCCGGCACCGCGATACATGGAGACGGAACGGACGTGCGCCGGGTGAAGTGCCGCGCCCCCACCAGGAGATGTTCTCGCCGGCCACGTGTCACCGTAGGCCATGGCACTGACACCGCGGCCGGCCCGGCCCCCGCGTGCGGTGGTCCGGCCTCCTGCGGGGAGAGGGCCCGGGCAGGGCAGCGGACCGACGCCCCCTCACTCCCCGGGCAGGATCCGGCCGAACATCTCCCGCGCGCACTCCTCGTCGTACGGCGTTCCGGTCAGCAGGGTCTGGAGGCTGAGGCCGTCCATCAGGGCGACCAGGGCGCGGGCGGTGACCGGGTCGGTGCGGCGGGACAGCAGACCGGTGACGCCCTCGCACCACTCGGCGGCGACGGGGCGCAGGGCGGGGCGCCGCAGGGCGGCCAGATACAGCTCGTACTCCAGCTCGACGCCGGTGCGATCGCCCGCGAGCCACTCACCGAGCAGACCGGCGAGTTCGGCCGCCAGGTCGGTACCCGGGTCCCCCAGGCCGCCGCGCGAGGCGACGGCCCGGGCGAAGCCCTCGCTCGCCTGGCGCAGCGCGGCCACCAGCAGCTCGTCGAGGGTCTTGAAGTGGTACGTCGTGGAGCCGAGCGGCACGTCGGCCTCGGCGGCGACGCTGCGGTGGCTGAGCCCCGCGATGCCGCTCCTGCCGACGACGCGGATCGCCGCGTCGATGATCCGCCGGCGCCGCTCGGGGTCGTACCGCCGGGCCATCAGTGCGCGCCGCCGAGGTTGAGCACGACCACGCCGACGATGATCAGCGCGATCCCGGTGGCCTTGACGACGGTGAGGCCCTCCCCCATGAACATGACGCCGATCGCGGCGATGGCGGCCGTGCCCACCCCCGCCCAGATGGCGTACGCGGTGCCGATGGAGAGGGTGCGCAGCGTCTGCGCGAGCAGGGTGAAGGAGACCACGTAGCCGAGCAGGGTCAGCAGCGAGGGCCAGAGCCTGCTGAAGCCCTCGCTGTACTTCATGGCGGTGGTGGCGCCCACCTCCGCGGCGATCGCCCCGGCGAGCAGCAGGTATCCCATGTGTACGAGCGTACACAACGGCCCGGCGGCCGGGTGCGGAACGCGTATGCGACATCCCGCGTGCACAGAACGGCGACACCCGTGTCGGGTGTCGCCGTTCTGCGGGAAAACCGGTGCCGGGCAAACGTCTCAGACGTTGAAGCCGAGTGCCCTCAGCTGTTCGCGGCCGTCGTCCGTGATCTTGTCGGGGCCCCACGGCGGCATCCAGACCCAGTTGATGCGCAGCTCGCTGACCAGGCCTTCGGTGGCGGACTTGGCCTGGTCCTCGATGACGTCGGTCAGCGGACAGGCCGCGGACGTCAGGGTCATGTCGACGGTCGCCACATTGGAGTCGTCGACGTGCACGCCGTAGATCAGGCCGAGGTTGACGACGTCGATGCCCAGTTCGGGGTCGACGACGTCCATCAGGGCCTCACGGAGCTCCTCCTCCGAGGCCGGCTTCATCTCCACGGTCTCGCTCATGCCGTTGTCCTTTCGGCGTCGGAGCCCAGGGCCTGGGCTGTCGCGTCCTTCCACGCCATCCAGCTCAGGAGGGCGCACTTGACGCGGGCGGGGTACTTGGACACCCCGGCGAACGCGACCGCGTCCTCCAGGGTCTCCTCCATCGCGTCGTCCGGCTCGATCTTGCCCTTGGACTGCATCAGCTCCAGGAAGGTCTCCTGGATCCGCTGCGCCGTGGCGAGGTCCTTGCCGACCAGCAGGTCGTTCAGCACGGAGGCGGAGGCCTGGCTGATGGAGCAGCCCTGCCCCTCGTAGGAGACGTCGCTGACCGTCGTGCCGTCGTACTTCACCCGCAGCGTGATCTCGTCGCCGCACGTCGGGTTGACGTGGTGCACCTCGGCGTCGCCGTCCCGCAGGCCCCGTCCGTGCGGGTTCTTGTAGTGGTCCAGGATGACTTCCTGGTACATCGAATCAAGCTTCACGCCCAGCCCCTCAGCCGAAGAAGTTCCGTACGTGCTCCAGGCCGTCGACCAGTGCGTCGATCTCGGCCGGTGTGGAGTACAGGTAGAACGACGCTCGCGTGGTCGCGGGAATTCCGTACCGCAGGCAGACCGGCCGCGCGCAGTGGTGGCCGACCCGGACCGCGATGCCCTGCTCGTCGAGGACCTGGCCCACGTCGTGCGGGTGGATGTCACCCAGCGCGAACGAGATCGCGGCGCCGCGGTCCTCGGCCGTGTCGGGGCCGATGATGCGCAGGTCCGGTACCTCGGCCAGCCGCTTGACGGCGTACTCGGTGAGCGCGTGCTCGTGGGCGAGGATCTTGTCCATGCCGATGGCCGACAGGTAGTCGATCGCTGCACCGAGACCGACCGCCTGGGCGATCGGCGGGGTGCCCGCCTCGAACTTGTGCGGCGCCGGCGCGTAGGTCGACGAGCTCATCGACACGGTCTCGATCATCTCGCCGCCGCCGAGGAACGGCGGCAGGTCCTCGAGCAGCTCCTGGCGGCCCCACAGGACGCCTATGCCGGTCGGGCCGCACATCTTGTGGCCGGTGAAGGCCACGAAGTCGGCCTGGAGGGCCTGTACGTCCACCGGCATGTGCGGGGCGGCCTGGGAGGCGTCGATGCACACCAGGGCGCCGACCTCCTGGGCGCGGCGCACGATCGCCTCGACCGGGTTGACCGTGCCCAGGATGTTGGAGACCAGCACGAAGGAGACGATCTTCGTCTTCTCGGTGATGACCTCGTCGATGTTGGACAGGTCGAGGCGGCCGTCGTCGGTGAGGCCGAACCACTTCAGCTTGGCGCCGGTGCGCTGCGCGAGCAGCTGCCACGGCACGATGTTGGAGTGGTGCTCCATCTCCGTGATGACGATCTCGGTCTCGTGGTCCACCCGGTAGGGCTCGTCGGCCCAGCCGAGCATGTTCGCCACGAGGTTGAGCGACTCCGAGGCGTTCTTCGTGAAGATCACCTCGTCGCGCGAGGGCGCGTTGACGAACTCCGCGACCTTGTCGCGCGCACCCTCGTACAGCGCCGTGGCCTCCTCGGCGAGCACATGCACACCGCGGTGGACGTTGGCGTTGTAGCGCTCGTAGTACTCGCTGAGCGCGTCCAGCACCTGGCGCGGCTTCTGGCTGGTCGCCGCGTTGTCCAGGTAGACGAGCTTCCGGCCGTCGTGGACCTGGCGGTCCAGGATGGGGAAGTCCTTGCGGATCGCCTCGCCAAGGAGCCTGGGCTCGGTGAGGAGGCCCGGCAGCTGTGTCACTCGGATGCGCCACCCTTCACGTATGCCTCGTAGCCCTCGTTCTCCAGCTTGTCGGCGAGCTCGGCGCCGCCGGACTCGGCGATCCGCCCCTCGGCGAACACGTGGACGTGGTCGGGCTTGATGTAGCGCAGGATGCGCGTGTAGTGCGTGATCAGCAGGGTGCCGACCTCGCCGGACTCGCGGACGCGGTTGACACCCTCGGAGACGATGCGCAGCGCGTCGACGTCCAGGCCGGAGTCGGTCTCGTCGAGGACCGCGATCTTCGGCTTGAGGAGCTCCAGCTGGAGGATCTCGTGGCGCTTCTTCTCACCGCCGGAGAAGCCCTCGTTGACGTTGCGCTCGGCGAAGGCGGGGTCCATGTGGAGGCGCTCCATGGTCTCCTTGACCTCCTTCACCCAGGTGCGCAGCTTGGGGGCCTCGCCGCGGATGGCGGTGGCGGAGGTGCGCAGGAAGTTGGAGACGGAGACGCCGGGGACCTCGACCGGGTACTGCATGGCGAGGAACAGGCCGGCGCGGGCGCGCTCGTCGACGGACATCTCCAGGACGTCCTCGCCGTCAAGGGTGACGCTGCCGCCGGAGACGGTGTACTTGGGGTGACCGGCCAGGGCGTAGGCGAGGGTCGACTTGCCGGAGCCGTTGGGGCCCATGATGGCGTGCGTCTCGCCCTGCTTCACGGTGAGGTCGACGCCCTTGAGGATTTCCTTCGTGGCGTTGTCGGCCTCGACGGTGACGTGCAGGTCTCGGATTTCAAGCGTTGCCATGGGTGCCTCAGGACTCCTGGGTGAGGGAGACGAGCACGTCGTCCCCTTCGATCTTTACGGGGTATACGGGGACGGGGCGCGTGGCCGGAAGACTGTCGGGCTTGCCCGAGCGCAGGTCGAAGCGCGAGCCGTGCAGCCAGCACTCGATGTGGCAGTCGTCGACCTCGCCCTCCGAGAGGGAGACGTTCGCGTGCGAACAGATGTCGTTGATCGCGAACACCTCGCCCCCGGTGTGTACGAGGGAGACCGGCGTGCCGTCGAGTTCCACCCGCTTCGGGGTGTCCTCCTCCAGCTCGCTCAGCCCGCAGGCACGTTGGAAGGTCATGCGACCGACGCCTCCAGCTCCTCCTCGATCTTGGCGATCAGACGCTCCTCGATGTCCGGGACGCCGATCTGCTGGACGAGTTCGGCGAAGAAGCCGCGGACGACCAGACGGCGGGCGTCCTGCTCGGCGATGCCGCGGGCCATCAGGTAGAAGAGCTGCTCGTCGTCGAAGCGGCCGGTCGCGGAGGCGTGGCCGGCGCCGACGATCTCGCCGGTCTCGATCTCCAGGTTGGGCACGGAGTCGACACGGGCGCCGTCGGTGAGGACGAGGTTGCGGTTCATCTCGTAGGTGTCGGTGCCCTCGGCCCGGGCCTCGATGAGCACGTCGCCGATCCACACGGCGTGCGCGTCGTCGCCCTGCAGCGCGCCCTTGTAGACGACGTTGGACTTGCAGTGCGGGACGTTGTGGTCGACCAGGAGGCGGTGCTCCTGGTGCTGGCCGGCGTCGGTGAAGTACAGGCCGAACAGCTCGGCCTCGCCGCCGGTGCCGGCGTAGGCGACCCGCGGGTGCAGCCGGACCAGGTCGCCGCCGAAGGTGACGACGACGGACTTGAAGGAGGCGTCGCGGCCGACGAGGGCGTTGTGCTGGGCGACGTGCACGGCCTTGTCGTCCCAGTCCTGGACGGAGACGACGGTGAGCTTGGCACCGTCGCCGAGGACGAACTCGACGTTGGCGGCGAACACCGCGTCACCGGTGTGGTCGATGACGACGACCGCCTCGGCGAAGGCGCCGAGCTCGATCACCTGGTGGCCGTAGGCGGTGCCACCGTCGCCGTGCACCGCGATGCGGATCGGCTCGGTGAGCACGGTCTCCTTCGGCACGGTCACGACCGAGGCCTGCTCGAAGGCGCTGTACGCCTGCGCGGCGACGCGGTCCACCGGCTTGCCCGCCCGGCCGAGCCGCGCGTCCTCACGGCCGACGGCCTCGACGCGGACGCCCTCGGGCGCCTCGACGACGGTCTTGACGCCCGCGGTGGCGACGGCGGTGCCGTCGTGCAGGCCGCGCAGACGCTCCAGCGGGGTGAAGCGCCATTCCTCCTCACGGCCGTGCGGGACCGGGAAGGACGCCACGTCGAAGGACGGGGGCGCGCTCATACGGGTGGCGACGGTCGACTCCGCGGCCACCGCGATCGAGCCGGCGGTGGTGGAGCCCACCGGTAGGGGTCCCCCCGCCGCAGCGAAGCCGGAGGTGGGGGAATTCTGAGCCTCAGCCATGGCTGTCGTAGTGCTCTCTTTCTGAGTAAGGCGTGTGCTGTCCGACGGGGCGGGCCGAGCCGGGCCCCCCCCCCGCGGGCCCGGGGGGGGGGCCCCCCGGGGGGGGGGGGGGGGGGGGCCGCCCCCCCCCCCCCCCCGCCGC